>DPWD01000174.1 GCA_003526465.1 Hyphomonadaceae bacterium | reverse complement strand
GTGGGTCTCGGCATTTTGGGCCTGGTGACCCTGCTTGGTTTTCTAGCCCCGCTGATGCCTTCTGGGTTCGGCGCAACGCTTGGCCCGTGGCTGGAGGCCGCGCGGGCGAGCCCCTGGGCGCCGCTCGCCGCCGTGCTCGGCTTCACCTTTTTTGCTTCCCTCGGCGCGCCGCAGATCGTTCTGATCACGGCGGTGGTCGCCGTGTTCGGACCGTGGGCGGGGCTTGCTTTTTCCTGGACTGGAAAAATGCTGGCCTGCAGCATCGGGTTTTTCGTGGGGCGCAGGTTCGGTGCGCGCCTGCTTGCCTCGCGCGCAGGGCCGCGACTGAGCGAGTTCATGGCCCAATTGGCGCGGCGCGGCTTCCTCGCCAGCGCCCTGATCCGGATGGTGCCCACCATTCCCTCGGTCCTGATCAACATTGCCGCCGGCGCGACGCCGATAAGGTTCCGCGATTTCATTCTCGGCACCGCGCTCGGCAGCGTGCCAAAGATGGCACTGATGGCGTTCGGCGGCTATGCCGCCATGGAAGCAATCCGAAACAATTCGTTCTGGGCCTGGATCGTTTTGGCGGCGGTGATCGTGCTGTGGGCGCTGCTGGCGATCGTGGCCCGCCGCTGGATGCGCCGCGAAAAGGACAAGCCCGCGACGCCAAGGCTTTAAGCCTCGTTAACCCTGACCGGCGCAGTGTGCGAAAGCCACCGCTGGAGAGTCACGCCCATGAAACGCTGCCTTGTCGTCGACGACAGTCGCGTCATCCGCAAGGTCGCCCGGCGCATTCTTGAAGACATGCGCTTCGAGGTCGAGGAGGCCGCCGATGGCCTCGAGGCGCTGCAATCGTGCCGTCGCTCGCTGCCGGACGCGATTTTGCTCGATTGGACCATGCCGGTGATGTCCGGCATCGATTTCCTGCGCCAATTGCGCAAGGAGCCCGGCGGCGACAAGCCGACGGTTGTGTTCTGCACCACCGAAAACGATGTCGAGCGCATCGCCGAAGCGCTCAGAGCCGGCGCCGACGAATATCTGATGAAGCCGTTCGACGGCGATATCCTGCAATCCAAATTCAGCGAAGCGGGGCTCGTCTGATGCTGAGCGACGCCGAGTTCGAGATCGTTGCGCGCGAGGTCAAGCAACGCTCGGGTCTGGTGATGACGCGCGAGCTTGCCAATTCCGCCACGCTGCGCTTGACGCCGCTGGCGCGTCGCGAAAACTTCGGCACGGTGTCGGAGCTGATTTCCGCCGCGCGCATTCGTCCGGACGGCATGCTGTGGAACGCAATTGCCGACATGCTGGTGCAAAGCGAAACCCGCTTCTTCCGCGATCGCGCGCTGTTCGAGCGCATCCGCGCGGATATCCTGCCTGCCGTCATCGCCCGGCGCGGCGGCGAACCCGTACGTATATGGTCAGCCGCTTGTTCCACTGGCCAGGAAGCCTACTCGCTGGCCATGATCGTCGAAGAATTGCGAGAGCAAGGCGCCAATCCCGCCATCGATATCTGCGCCAGTGACTTCTCCGAGCGACTGATCGAAAAGGCCCGCACCGGGCTCTACACGCAATTCGAAGTGCAGCGCGGTCTGCCGATTAGAAAACTCGTCGCCCATTTCGAGAAGGCTGGCGACCTCTGGTGCATCGCCGACCGCCTGCGCGCCGCGGTGCGGTTCGAAAGGCACAATCTGCTGAAGCATCCCGGCCAACTCGGTCAGTTCGACATCGTCTTGTGCTGCCACGTGCTGCATAGCTTCGACGCAGCCGCCCGGGCGGATGTGACAGCCCGTATAGCGGAGACGTTGGCGCCGGGGGGCGTGCTCCTGCTCGGCGCAGGCGAAACCTATCCCGAAGGCGCTGGCGGGCTCACAATAGAGAACGGTATCGCGGTTCGCCCCGGCGCCGCCCGTCGCGCGGCCTGAGCCTGCTTTGCAGAAACTTCCGGGCGCGGTATCACAAATCCTTCAGCCGGCGGCCAGCCGCGCTGCACGAAGTCAGGACCCATGGCCCGCAAGCTCTCCATTACCGCTGACGGCAAGAACATCGTCGTTCACCTGCACAAGGGCGATCTGCCGGCAAATGTAACTTTCAACGGCGCCATTGCGGTCGATTCCGAGACGCTCGGCCTGTCGCTGGTGCGCGATCCCTTATGCCTGGTGCAGCTCTCCGACGGCGGCGGCGAGGCCCACCTGGTGCAGGTGGACCGCGGCAATTACGACGCTCCAAACCTGAAGCGCGTGCTCTCCGATCCCGGCGCGCTCAAGCTGTTCCATTTCGCCCGCTTCGACATCGCCATGTTCATGCGCGACCTCTCGATCGTATGCGCGCCGATCTATTGCACCAAGATCGCCTCCAAGCTGGTGCGCACCTACACCGACAAGCACGGGCTCAAGGACCTCACCAAGGAAGTGCTCGGGCGCGACATCTCCAAGGATCAGCAATCCTCGGACTGGGGCGCGCCGGAACTCACCGACGCTCAGCTCGCTTACGCGGCCTCTGACGTGCTGCATTTGCACGCGCTCAAGGAGCGCCTCGACGCCATGCTCGCGCGCGAGGGACGCACCGAAATCGCGCAATCGTGTTTCGACTTCCTCCCCACCCGCGCCGCGCTCGACCTCGCTGGCTGGGAGGATGTCGACATCTTCGCGCACGCTTAATTCTATTTCTTCTCCCCTCGCCCCAAAATCGCCGCCGCCGCCAGATCGCCGGTGACGTTGCCGAGCGTGCGGAAAATATCCGGGATCACTTCGACCGCGACGAGGATGCCGAGGATTTCCGTCGGCAGGCCGAGCGCGATGCAGATCGGCGCCACCGAAGCGATGAAGGAAATCTGTCCCGGCAATCCCACCGAACCCACGCTCACCCCATAGGCCACGAACACCGCGCCCACATATTGCAGCATGGTCGGCTCAAGCCCGTACAGGTGCGCCACGAAAATGCACACGGCGAGGTTCGCGACCGGGCTGGTGAAACGGAACACGGCTACCGCTAGTGGCAACGTCACGTCCGCCACGCGTGCGGGGATGTTGAGGCCGCGCAGCGCCGCGTCCAGCATTGCCGGCAGCGAGGCGAGCGAGGACTGCGTTGACGCCGCAATCGCCCAGACCGGCGCCATCGCCGCGGTGAAGCGCCCAATCGGCTGGCGGCCGAAGACGAGCGCGATCAGCCAGGCGACAATCGTCACCCCAAGCGTCACCGCGGAAACGATCAGCACGTAATGTGCAAGGGTCTCGGTCGCACCGAAGCCCGCGCGCAGGCCGACGCCGAGCGCCAAGGCAAATACGCCGAACGNNCGTCCCGCCAGCAGCACCCAGCGCACCACCACCACCATGGCTTCGGCGATAGCGCGAAAGAACGTGACCAGCGCCTCGCGCAGCGGCGCCTCCAGACGCGTCGCGGCAAAACCGAAGAACGTCGCAAACACCACGAGCGGCAGGATCGCGCCTTCGGCAGCCGCTTGCACCGGATTGGCCGGCGCCAGCCCCACGATCCATTCAGCAAGCGTTGGCGGCGCCATCGTTTGCGGCGCGGCCGCGCCCGCGCCGTTCAGGAACGCAGCGCCCGCTTGCGCATCGATCGGCCAAAG
>DPWD01000205.1:267-4345 GCA_003526465.1 Hyphomonadaceae bacterium | reverse complement strand
TTGAACGGGATGAGGTTGATCTTGGCCGGAATCCCCGCGAGCAGGCGCACCAGCGCGCGCGCATCGGCGAGCGCCGCATCATGGGAGAGGCCGGCGAAACCTGGCGTGGAGGGCACGGCCTTGGTCCGCGCACCTGCAACGGGCGCGTTCATCGCGCGTCCACCCGCTCCATCTTCGAGTAGTCCTCCCCGCCCCAGTCGGGCGCCTGCTTGATGCCGAAGAAGTTGAGCTCGATGGTGAGCCCGTTCGGATCCTTGACGAAGAGCTGGAACAGGTCGGACTCCGGCAGGCTGCGCGGCCGGTACTCCAGGCCCATCTCCTTGAAGCGCTTGACGAATCCTTCCGGCTCGGAGGCGAGGAACGCGATATGGTCCACGACCCCGGCGTGGTCGGTGGAGGCGTCCTTCGGGGTGCCCAGGTAGTACCTCTCCTGGTTCGGGATCCCGGCCGGCCCCATGTGCACCTGGATCTTGCCGTTGATGCCGAGCCAGTAGCCCGGAAACGGGAAGTCGGGCCGCTTCATGACCTCGAAGCCGAGCACCTTGACGTAGAAATCCCTGGTGCGCTCCAGATCGTTGGCGCGGACGAAGTAGTGGTTGAGTTCAGTGAGTGGCATCGGCGCTCCAGTCTGACTTTTATTCTATAGAAAAGACCGCTTTCACGACGGCGCGCCAAGCAGCGCCAGGATCCCGTCGAAGGGCACCGGGCGGCTGAACAGGTAGCCCTGCATCTGGTCGCAACGCAGCAGGCGCAGGAACTTCGCCTGCTCCTCCGAATCGACGCCCTCAGCGACGACTTTCAGCTTGAGCGAATGCGCGAGCGAGATGATCGTCGACACCAGCGTCATGGTGTCGGGCTCGGCCAGCATGGTGATGATGAACGAGCGGTCGACCTTGAGCGCCTGCACCGGCAGCCGGGCAAGGTAGCTGAGCGAGGAATAGCCGGTGCCGAAATCGTCGAGCGCGAGCTTGAAGCCAAGCGCGCGGATTTCCTCGAGCACCTGGCGGTTGCGCTCGCTCGATTCCAGCAGCACGCCTTCGGTGACTTCGAGCACAATGCGGCCGGGATCGAGTTCGTGCTCTGCCAGCAGCCGCGCGAGCAATCCGATCAGATCCATATGCCGGAACTGCACCGGAGAAAGGTTGACGGAGACCTCGATATCGGGCCATTTCTTGGCCTCGGAAAACGCGCGCGCCAGCACGAATGCGCCCAGAGCGGGCATCAGCCCCGCCTCCTCCGCAACCGGCACGAATACTCCCGGAGAAATATCGCCCTTGATTGGGTGACGCCAGCGCAGCAGCGCCTCGGCGCCCTTGATGCGATTGCTGGCGCTGGAGACGAGGGGTTGATAATGCAGCGTCAGCTCTTCGCGCGCTAGCGCCTCGATGAGGTCGACCTCGATTTTGCGGCGTTGCTCGACCTCGGCCGCCATTTCCGCGCAGAAGAACATGGCGCGGTCGCGGCCCTTGCCCTTGGCCTGATAGAGCGCGATGTCGGCGTTGCGCATCAGGTCCTGCGGCGTGTCGCCATGTTCGGGCGCGCGCGCCATGCCGATCGAGGCGGTCATGCGCATGCTCTGGCCGTAGAGATCGAAATTCTCTTCGAAGGATTTGGTCATGCGCTCGGAGAGTTCCAGAGCGGACTTCTCGTCGCCGGCGTGCATCACCGCGAACTCGTCGCCGCCGAAGCGGGCGAGGAAATCGCCGACCCCGATCGCGCCGCGCAGGCGCTTGGCCACCGCCATGATCAATGCGTCGCCGGCCTGATGGCCCAGAGTGTCGTTGACATCCTTGAAGCGGTCGACATCGATATAGGCGACATTGACGTGGAGCCCGTTGCGGGTCTGCACCATGTGGTCGAGCCCTTGTTGCAGGCGATCGGCAAAATGGTGACGGTTGGGCAGGCCGGAGAGCGCGTCGTGCAGCGCCTGATGGCGCGAGTGCTCTTCGCGGTCGGCCAGATCCACGGACGCCCTCTTCAGGCGCGCAATCATCGACCAGGTCAGGACGCCGACGCCAACGACGCCTAGCGCCACCAGCGGCAGAATGATGACCAGCAACAGCTGCCCCGGTTTGCGCGGGGTCCAACTGATCTGACCGAGCGGGGCGCCGTCGTCGGCGACGAAGTCTTCGACAGCCCTTCCGGATTCGGGCCCGACGTTCGCGGAGACGGCAAGGTCGGGGATGAGCAGCGACGCGCCGACACCGCCTACGAAGGCGCCATCGATCTTGACCACGCTCAGCAACAAGTGCGGCTCACGCCCCCGCAGCAGGTTCGCGTCGATGTTGGGCACGATGCTGATGGCCGCCACCACGGCGGGGACGCCATTGACGCGCATGATGTGTCCCGACCAGCGCCCGAAACTCGCCCCCAACAGCGCCTGGTAATTGCCCTGGCTCTCGGAGAAAGTCTGATCTCGGTCGCGGAGATTGCCGCCGGCGGCGCCGCGGGCTTCCGCGACGATCAGGTCGAAAACAGTGCGGTGCTTGGCGTATGCCTCGGCTGGATCGCTGAACTCCCCATTTACCGTCGCGTAAACTGGACGATTGTGCTGATCGACGATGATGACTTCGCCGTGGCTGTAGGTTTCGTAGAAATAGAGCCCGATATTGGTGTCGATCCATTCCCGATCCATGGGCCGCGCCTGCACATTGCTGACCGCATCGTCCCACCAGGCGATCGCCTTCTGCTGATCGAGCACCCTGCTCACGCTTTCGTCGAGGGCGTTCTCCACCAATTGGCGCTCGCGCACGAGCGAGGTCCGGTTCGCCGACCAGCCGGCGAATGCGACAACCGCCAGTAGCAATACGCCGAACAGGACGAGCGCCACGCCGACGGCGGCCGTGAGGCGGCGCAGGTCATTCTTATAATGAGCCGTCTTTGCATCTGCTGGCGTCATCTCGGAAATGCCCCACAGTGCCTTGACGCACTCTTGTCGCGACAACAATGACATGGGCCTGCAAATATATCGTTACGGTCATAAAGCATGAAAACTGTATTTAAGGTGCATCAAGTCTTAGCTTTATCTCAATGCGACATGTATGGTTAACGAATACGCTGAGGTACGTTAACCAATTAACTTATTATTTGCACTTGCAAGTATTCAATTTACGCTTTATTGACGTATCTGGCTCTCGCGGACAGCCTGCCGGAAGAAAATCTAGGCGCGCGCGGGCAGTCGGGTGGGGCGAGACAACCAGTTTTCGTAGGATGAGCGTAATGGGCTACGTGTTGAAAACGCGTGCGGATAGCGACGCGCTGCGCAGAGCGGCGATGGCGATCGAGCAGGCCGCGTGGAGTTCGCTGGGCTTCCTGAACTACACCCGAGCGCACTTTGAATACTATCAGGGGTTGCTGGATGCATACCCTGAGTGCCAGCTTTGCCTTGTGGACGAGGCGACCGGCTATCCCATTGCGGTTGGCAATTGCGTGCCGCTGGCCTGCGACCTCGCCAACCTGCCCCCAGAAGGCTGGGACTGGATCGTGGAGACCGCCGCGAGCAACAACGGCAAACCCCGCAATGCGCTCGGCGCGCTGGCGATTTCGGTGCCCCATATCCATCGCGGCAAGGGCATCGCACGGCAACTGATCCACGGCTTCCGCGAACTTGCGGCGAAAAGGGGGCTCGATGGCGTCATCGCGCCGGTGCGGCCTTCAGAGAAATGGCGCCACCCTTACATCGCCATCGAAGATTATGTCGGCTGGACCGACGAGAAGGGCCGCGCTTACGATCCTTGGCTGCGGAGCCACTTGTCGGCCGGCGGCAGCATAGTCGGACCCGCCGCGCGCTCGATGGTGGTGGAAGAACCGGTCGGCTTCTGGGAGATGTGGGCGGGGCGAGATTTTCCGGAAACCGGCGATTACACTGTCGATGGCGCTCTGGCGCCGGTGGCGATCGACATCGCCCGCGGCGTCGGCCGCTATGTCGAGCCGAACATCTGGTTTGCCTACGCGGCGTAAGGCGTCGCGCGCAAACCCGGACCGCCGGCGCCCTCGCCGGCACAAGGTGTTGCAAGACACTCCGGCGTCTGCGCGGTGGCAAGTACCGATGCCGGCGAGGGCGCCGGCGGTCCGGGTT
>DPWD01000205.1:0-174 GCA_003526465.1 Hyphomonadaceae bacterium | reverse complement strand
CTTCGCTTTCGTGGCGCAGACGCGCATGCGCCGTGAAGGCCATCAGAGCGCCGCCTCCGAGCACGGCGATAAAGGCGGCGTCCCAATCGGGGCGCGCTCCAAGCCAGAGCAAGAGCGGGAACGCGAGCAGACATGCCGCCAGCGGCGCCGCGCCCGCAAGCGCAACCCCTGCCC
>DPWD01000173.1 GCA_003526465.1 Hyphomonadaceae bacterium | reverse complement strand
TCGCGGCACTGGGCGATGGAAACCCCGTCTGGCGCAAGCAGCATCCGGTTCAAACGTTGCGAAACGGCCGCGGCCTCGTTGAAGATGCCTTCGAAGACGCGGTCTTGACCGCTGCCAGGGCGCCAGACCGGGCTGGTATAGCGGCGCCGCGCACGGCCGACGCCAAACGGCAGGCCGGCGACGCGCGCCAGCGCATCGCTGATCAATTGGTCGAGATAAGCAAGATAGAGCACCAGCGCATCGCGCTGACGGAAAGTGCCGGTGGGATCGACCGAAGGCGGCAGCCTTGTCGCCAACGCTTGATCGAGGTCGCGCGCGCCAAGAACGGTCTTGAACGAGAGCAACGGATCGCGCCCGCCCTCAATGCCGGCGGCAGCGCGCTCCAGAGCTGCGGGACCGAAGAATATGCGCCCGCCATCGACAAACAGCACCGAGGGAGAAAACAAGGCGTGCTCGGCGCCGGACACCGCGCCAATCGGGATCGGCCTCACGCCAGCATCGAGCGGCATCGCTGGGTCGAGGCACAAACACGCCTTCGACATGGCGGTGCCAAAATCGATGCAAATTCTTGCCCGCGGCGCGTGATCGCCTTCGTCCGCCATGAAGCCCACCTTGCAATCCTGATAAGGATGACAGTTTTGAGACCAAAACCCTGGCGGGTGCAACACGCCCGCGTGGTTGCAAGACACCAGTCTGTGGGTAAGCAGGCAAGTGCAATCGTCAGCTTAATGCAAAAGTAACTCGACAAATTGAGAGACGCATCCGTCTTCGCTGATTCGTCTTCGCTCACCCTTCTTCTTCGTCGAGCAGGAAATGGCCGTGCAGCGCAGCGATCGGCTCGCCGCGTCGGCTTTGCCAGGCTTCTGCCTGCACATTGGCGATGCGTCGGCCGATCTTGACCACACGCGCACGCGCGTAGGTTTCGACAGGCCGCCCTGAGCGCAGGAATTCCACGCCAATATCGATGGTCTTCGGGAATTTCTCGCTCTTGTTGGTGATGGCGAGCTGAGTGATCGCGGTCAGTTCCATGAGCGCGCCGACAACCCCGCCATGCAGCGCCGGCAGCAGCGGGTTGCCGACCAGATGCTCGCTGTAGGGCAAGATCAAAGTTAGCTCATCGCCCATCGACTCGGCGCGAACGCCAAGGAAACGCGCATAGGGAATGCGCGCAAGCGCCGCGGCGAGGCGGTCATGGAGATTGCTCATGTCTTCTTCTCAACGGCGCTCTTGCCGCCAAGATTGGCGCCGAATTGTCGCACGGCGTTTGGGTTGACCATGAACGCCGAGGCCGCGTGCGCGATGGCGTTCTCGGGCGCATCTTCGTAAGCGATCGCGCGCACGAAGGCGACGTTGCGGCCGATCTTGTAGCAATGTGCTTCGGCGAAGATGTCGCGGCCCGGTTCGGCGGGGCGCATATAATCGATGCGCAGATCGATGGTGGCCACGATCGCGGGTTCGCGCATCGCTAGCACCGCCGCCATGCCGCACAGCTGGTCGAGGAAGCTGGTGATGACCCCGCCGGCGATAACGCCCGTCTCCGGATCGCCAACCAGTTCTGACTTGTACGGCGCGCGGCCCCACACCTTCGCATTGTCGATGCGCGTCACTTCGAGGCCCAGAGCGCGGCCCTGGGGCGTCCATTGCATCATCGTTCGCACGCGCTCGAGCACGTCGGCGCCTTCGCCATAGGGGGGCGGCTCACTCATCGCCATGTTCTAGTCCGAGTAAAAAATTGACGCCACGTCATAATTGTGCCCAGTAGCCGCCATGCGTCAGAGTCGACCATGAGCGAGGCCGCGTTAGCAGAGCCTGCCGGCAAGCGCGAACGCACCAAGCTCGCCAACCGCGCGGCCATCCTCGCCGCCGCGCGGGCGGTGTTCGCGCAAATGGGCTATGAGGCCGCGAGTGTGCGCGACATCATCCGCCGCACCGAACTGGCCTCGGGCACGTTCTATAATTATTTCCGCTCGAAGGAAGAGGTGTTCGAGGCGCTGGCCGACGATGGCGCGCGCCGTTTCAAGCCGGTGCTGCGCGCCGCTCGCGAAAACGCCAAAAGCTTTACCGAGTACCTGAAGGGCGCCTTCCACGCCTATTTCAGTTTTATCGTTGAGGATAACGCGCTTGAGGGGCGTCCGATCGAGGAGCGCCGCCCGCATGTGCGCGTAGACACTCCCGAAATGATCGCGGTGTATCAGGAGGTGCGCCAGGGCCTCGATGCCGCCATCGCAAAGGGGATGGCGCCGAAGGTCGACGCCGACTATCTCGCGTGTGCGTGCATTGGCATCGCCCAGGAAGTTGGCGCGGCGATGTTGCGGCGTTCGCCCCCCGATGTCACCGCCGCGGCCGCGTTCGCCGCCGGGCTGGTGCTGAAGGGTCTCGAAGGCGCGCCGCGCAAAGACTGATAGGAGACCAAATCGGTGTCGTGGTTGCGCAAAGCGCTGGTTCAACTTGCCCTGTGGCGCTCGGACGCCGCGCTCGTCAAAGCCGCTGGCGGGACAGCCCGAAGTGTGCGCGGCATGACGCTCGACCCGCGTTTCCAGTTCATCGAGGCGCAGGCCCGCAAGCGCGGCGTCGACTGGGCGAGCATGTCGCCGGCCCAGCTGCGCGCTCAGACCGAGGCCGGCGTGGCATTGTTCGGCGGCGCGCCGGTGCGCAATGTGCGCACGGAGCGTGTGTACATCACCGGGCGCAGCCATTCGGTGCCGGGCCGGCTGTACCTTCCGCTGGTGCGCGACAATGCCGCGGCGATGCTGGTGTATTTTCACTTTGGCGGCGGCGTCGTCGGATCGCTGGAATGCTGCGACCGCTTGTGCGGCTTGATCGCGCGCGAAGCCGGCGCGCCGGTTCTATCCGTCGATTACCGGCTTGCGCCCGAGCACAAGTTTCCCGCCGGCCTCGAAGACGCGCTGGCGGCGTATAATTGGGCCTTTGACAACGCCGCCCGCTACGGCGCGCCAGCGCGCAAAGCCGCAATCGGCGGCGATTCCATGGGCGGCAATTTCGCCGCCATCGTCGCCCAGGAAACCCGCGAACGCCGCGCGCCTATGTTGCAGCTGCTGATCTATCCGGGCGTCGATTTCGTCAATGACGCCCCCTCGATGCACGATTTCGCCGACGCCTTCCCGCTGACCGCCGAGACCGTCGACTATTTCATGAAGCAATATCTGCCCCCTGGCGCCGATCCCAGCCAACCGCGGCTCTCCCCTGGGCGGGTGCAGGATTTGCGCGGCCTCGCGCCGGCGTTGGTCTATACGGCGGGTTTCGACATGCTGCTCGATCAAGGGGCCGCCTACGCCGAGCGTTTAGGCGACGCGGGCGTCAAGGTGCGCTATCATTGCTTTGAGACGCTGCCGCATGGGTTCGTGGCGTTTTCAGCGGTGGCGCGGGCTGCGGAGGCGGCGCTGCGGCGCATCGCGGTGGAAACCGCGGCGGCGCTGAAGGGGCACGCTTAGCTACGCGGCGTTCCCGCGCCGCAATTTCTTGTCGATCATGCGCTTGAGGCTTTGCGCGACCTTGTCGCGCTCGCCGACCAGAGCGTGCGGCAGGCTCGCCAATTGCGCCAGCGCAGCGATGTGGGTGTTGACGACATCGGGGTCGAGCCGGTCGGTTGCGCCCTGGGCTTGCAGATAGCGCGCCATTTCCTTGGCGCCGAGCACAAGGCACTGGTCTCCTATCTGCTCGGCGGCCTCCACCAAAGCCTGCACCGCCTTGTATACGGCGCGTGCGCCAGCGGCGTCGCCCGCCACGAGCTTGCCGACAACGCTCGCCC
>DPWD01000343.1 GCA_003526465.1 Hyphomonadaceae bacterium | reverse complement strand
CATTTCCACCTCGCCCACGATCGACCTCGCCCTGCGCGCGCGCACTCTGCAGGCAGCGCTGCAGCGGCTGGGCGCACGCGCCGTCATCGTCAGCGAGGCCGACGAGCGCGCGATGAGCGGGGAGGGCCTGAACAGCGCCTGGTTCGATGCACTCGAAAGCAAGAACGACGCTGTGTTCCTGATTTCGCCCATCGCCGACACCACCTGGTTCCGCACCTGCCTGCGCCNNGCCGATGCGCGGCCCTCCTTGCCGTTGCTGCCCCCGGAAGAACCCTCCCCGGCGCGGCAATTCCGGCTTGTGGATGTCGTGCTCTTGCACCACGGCATGGACCGCAAGGCCGCCACTACCGCGGAATGGCGCGACGCCTGCGAGGCCGCGCGCGTGTTCCACTGGCGCGGCCTTGAAGATGCAGATTGCGCGCGCCTGGCGCGCATCATCGCGCGGCGCTCCATCGGCATCGTGCTTTCTGGCGGCGGCGCGCGCGCCTACGCCCATATAGGCGTCATCCGCGCGCTGCGCGAGGCGGGTCTGCCGCTCGACATCATCGGCGGCACTTCGATGGGCGCCATCGTCGGCGCTTGCGCCGCCATGGGCTGGGACGACGACGAGATCGAAACCCGCATCCGCAAGGCGTTTGTCGAGAGCAATCCGCTTGGTGATTACGTGCTCCCGGTCGTAGGCCTGGTCCGCGGCCGGCGCGTGGAGGAGCGGCTGCGCGAGCATTTCGGCGAAACCTTGATCGAGGATTTGAACGCGCCGTTTTTCGCGGTGTCCACCAATCTCGTCGAGGGCGACATTCACGTTCACCGCGGCGGCCAATTGTGGCGCGCGCTGCGCGCGTCGATCTCGCTGCCGGGCATCTTGCCTCCCGTGGTCGACGATCGTCAGCGCTTGCTTGTCGATGGCGCCGTGCTGCGCAATTTCCCGGTCGATATTCTCAAGCAAATGCATCGCGGGCCGATCATCGGCATCGACGTTGCCCGCCGCGACGGCATCGATCTCGAGGATTTTCGCGATCCGCCGGGTTTTTTTGGCTGGGTCGCCGCCCATGGCCTGCAGGCCGCCCCCCCTATCGCTTCGCTCTTGATGCGCGCGGCAACGCTTGCGGTCGATCCCTGGGAGGGGCGCTCCGGCGCCGATCTGCTGATCGCCCCGGAAATGCCCGACATCGACATGCGCGACTGGAAACGCTTCGACGAAGCGGTGGCGGCGGGCTACGAGGCCGCGGTCGCCGCCCTGCAAAGCCCCCACGGACTGTTCCAGGCCAGCGCGCGAACGACGGCTCGCCCGCTCGCCAGCGCTTACGAAGCGGCGGAGTAGAGCGCTGTCGTTGCAATACTACGGGGGACGTAGTATGTTTGGCGCATGATCAAATCCTGGGCAAACAGCGCCACGCGCAGGTTTGCGGAAACCGGGAAAGGCAGGTTCAAGGGTTTGGACGAAGAGGCTGCGGCCGAGAGTCTCGCCGCCCTCGACGCCGCCCATGCGCTTTCGGACCTCAGTCCGCTGAAGTCGGTGGGCCTCCACAAGCTGAAGGGCGACCGCAAAGGGCAGTGGGCGATGACAATAGGCGGACCATGGCGGCTCTGCTTCCGGTTTAAGGATGGCGATGCTTGGGACGTAGAGATCGTGGACTATCACTAATGGAGCATGGCGACATGAGCCCCGTACACCCCGGCCGTATTCTAAGGCGCGAGCTTGCGGCGCGCGACCTATCGGCCAATCGACTGGCGCTGGCGCTGCGGCTGCCTTCGGGGCGGATCACCGAGATTCTCAACGGCAAGCGCGGCGTCTCGCCGGAGACCGCACTGCGGCTCGGCCGCTATTTCGGCAACAGCGCCCGCTTCTGGCTCAACCTTCAGACCGCGTACGAACTAGCGCTGGCGGAGCGGGAAATTGGCGCCCGCGTTGCGAACGAGGTCAAGCCGGACGCGGCTTGACGCGCGGCGCTATGGCGTGAGTTTGTCCGCTTCCCGAATCCGGTAGCAACGCGCTAAGAAAGATCCTATGCGCCACTTCGTCTTTATTCTTCCCCTCGCGCTCCTGGCCTGCGGGCAACCGCAATCCACAAGCCGAGGCGGCTGCGATCTGAGCGCCACGCATGAAATCACCTGGTCGAACCCCGACGCGCCCGACACCGTGACCGCGCGCGCCGATGGCCCGAGCTGCAGGCAAGCCGCAATCACCCTCACCATCCGCAACGCACAAGGCGATCCACTCTGGGCCTTCGCTTCGAGCCACTACGCGATGACAGCCGGCGACGGCGCCCTGCCCGCCGATGCTCCCGAGGTCACCGAAGCCTCGATGACGGAGTTTCTCGCCAATTGGGCCGATGTGACGATGCAGAGTTCAGGCGAGCTTCCTGAATGGCGCGAGGGCGAGCCCGCGCTGCGCGGCGAAACCTTCTCCTACCATACCACGTTCGAGCGCGAGGCTTACGAGATGCTGCGCGGACGCGATCTGCCTATGGCGTGTTACGCGGGAGGCGCGGAGACATCGCAATGCCTGGCTATCGATCCGCTCTCCAATGCGCCCACCTTGTTGGTCGCCTACGGCCCGTGAAAGCGTTCGCCCTCGCCGCGTTCTTCGCGCTCGCGGCGTGTTCGCAGGCGCCGCAATGCGACATGGAAGCAGCCCACGATGTGGCGTTCACGAGCGAGCAGGCGCGCGAGCGTGTTGTTGTGCGCACGCTCGGCGCACGCTGCGATCAGGCTGTAGGCGTGCTGGTGCTGGAAGCCGAGGATGGCGCCGCCTTGTGGTCCTGGAGCGCTCCGCTGGCGCAAGCCTTTGGCGAGGTTTTCGCCGCCAACGATGGCGATGCGGTGGAGGACTTCCTCACGCGCTGGGCGGCGCCAGAATTGTCGCGCACCGAAGCAGCGCCGGAATGGTCCTTGCTGGCGCCCGGCCAAACCACGCTCGACCGCCTTACTTACGAAGATCTGCGCGCCCGCGACACGCCGATGTTGTGCCACTTCTCGGGATCGGGCCGCCAGACCTGCGTGTTCTGGGAGCCGGCGGCGGGGTTCGCTGGCCATTTCTACGATCGCGACGCCCCTGGCGCGCCCGACGCTCCCTGAGCGCAAAGCTCGCTTTACCGTCGCACCCGCACGCCCGCACTCGCCTGGTGCAGCCCAAGGACTTTGCAGGCTGCCCGAACGCCCCTATCTTTTCCCGGTCCGGCGATTGGCGCCGGTTGTTTTTAGAAAAGGAGGTGATCCATGTCTCATTGTCACCAGTTGGGGATGATTAAGCGGGTTTGGATTGCTTCCGGGCAAAACAGCGACTGAGTTTTCATCGCCCAAAAGGCGCGACAATGGAGGGTCGCTTCGCGCACGGGCGCGGAGCGGCCCTTTTTGTTTGCGCGCGGTGGGCTTACGCCTCCGCGGATTTAACGCGCGGGGCCCCACGCCAAAGACCGTAGCCAGCCATCGCAATAGCGGCGAGCCCAGGCGCAGCCAACGCCGCTCCCGCCAGCAGATCGACGCCGTCGCCCCCGATCACGATGGACGACCCGCCCGCCAGCAGCGCACCGCCAAACATCAGCAGCGCCGC
>DPWD01000327.1 GCA_003526465.1 Hyphomonadaceae bacterium | reverse complement strand
CTAAGCATCAAATCCTTGGCATCGGCCAACGGCGCCATCATGTCGCGCACGCCAGCGATCAGTTCACGCAACGAGAAAGACGCCTCGCGCAATTCAATGTCGCCCTTCTCCTGCGCCGCGAAATCGAGAACATCGTTGATGATTGAGAGCGTCACACGACTGGATGCTTCTATCAGTGACGCGTAGCGACGGTCCTGTTCGGTCAGATCCTTGCTGGCGGCGAGCAGGCGCGAAAAGCCGATGACGCTATTGAGCGGTGTGCGCAATTCATGACTCATATTGGCGAGGAAGTTAGACTTGGCGCGGGTTGCGGCCTCCGCGCGTTCGCGCGCGGTGACGAGTTCCTGCTCCATCTCCCGCCGCGCGGTCACGTCACGAAACAAGGTGATGAATTCGGCGGGCTTGCCCTCGGCGTCCCGCACAATACTAGGATTGCCCTCCATCCAACGTAGCGACCCGTCGGCGACAATGACGCGGTACTCGCGGCGCTTTGAGCGGTCGGGTTCCTCGCCGTTGAACAGCTCTTGGACTACCTGCGCCGCATAGGCCTTGTCCTCGGGCGCGACATATTCGAGGGTCGAGCGTCCAATCGCTTCTTCAGGACTCAGCCCGAACATGCGAACCGCAGGCGAGGCATAGCGCACTATGCCGTCTGGGCCCGCCCGCACAATGATGTCGGGTGAATGATCCGCCAGGACGCGGTAATGCCTTTCACTCGCTTCGGCGCGTTCGCGCGCGGCGAGCAGTTCAAGCTCCAATTCTCGCTGCAGCGTAACGTCTCTGATGACATCATAAAACATCACAGGCGCGCCGATTTGCGCATCGATGACAACGCGCGGTCTCCCTTCCATCCACCGCCAAGCGCCGTCTTTTTGCAACGCCCGCATGCGCATGGGGACCGGCTGCCCTTGCGGGCCAGCCGCAGCCACGGCCGCCAATTGCTTCGCGGCTCCGCCCAAATCCTCGGGGTGCACGATCTCCTGTATCCGCCGTCCTACTAGCTCTTCTGGCGCGTAACCCAGCACGGACAGGCACGCCGGGCTGACATAGGTCAGGGTCGTGTCAGGCTCATAGCGTATAAAAATGTCCCTCGCGGCTTCGGCAATGCTGGCGAACTGGCGTTCGCTGAACGCCAATGCGTCGCGCGCTTGCACGGCTTCCGCCGCAACCGCGATGAGTTTCTGTTCGACGCGCTTTCTTCCGGCAAGGAAAATAGCAGCCGGCATGCCGGCCAGCACCAAAAGCGCTAGAAATCCCTGTAAATAATGCAGCTTGTCGGACGCCGAGCCCGGAATGAACGCTGTCGGGCCGACACCGAAAGCCGCGGCAGCGATGGCGACGACGCTGATCGCGGCGATTGCGAGCGCAACGGCGCTCGCTTCAAAGACGAAGGCGATCGGGATCAGTAGCAGCGGCGCAACTGGCAGCAGGTTGAGCTGGCTTTGCCCAAAAACAGCGCCAAGCCCGAGCGCGAATCCGAGCCACGTGAGCATAGCTACCTGGGGCGCTCCCTCTCCTCTCAGTGCACGCATCGCGGTCCCATTCATCAAAGCGGAAACGGTCGGCGTGAAAATGAGGAGTCCGAGTGCGTCGGCGCTGAGCCAGGATAGGAAAAGGTCGAGCGGCGCGACATCGCTTTGGAGCATGATGATGACTGTCGCAATGCCTGCCGAGCACACCGCGCCCACCATTGCGCCTACCAGCAACCGAACAAAGTCACCGACGCGGCCAGCCTCGAATTGGGGGGTGTTCTGGTGCGTCAGCAGCCAGGAGCAGAAAACAATCTCCGCGAAATTCGCGGCAGGGAAAAGAATCGCCAGAACAGGACTGTTGCCGGTGACGAGGTTGGCCGCGATCGTCGCCAGATACGCCGGGATCAAAAGCGGCCCCCAAAGCGCGCGCTCTTTTCCGATAAGCGTCGCCACAATGATGGCGTTGACGGGCCAGATCGCAGCGATTTGGGTGTAATCACGGCTCAGCAGAATGCTGAGTGCGGCGACAACGAACACACTTGCGGCAAGGCCGCCGGCCAAGGCGGCGAACCGCCAGTTGGCGAATTTCGAGGTGATGGCCATGACCGCCTTTTGGTCCGACTCGGCGGTTTGGTCGAGCGGCGGGACCCGACCCAAAAAAGAAATGACGCCCGCACGAGGCGCCACTCGAGCGTCAAGGTCAAAAGCCAGCGCCGTCTTCCCCCCGGCCCGGCCAAACGCGCGTTTGACCGCGACTGCCTCCCCCGGCGATCGTCGGAATCCGTGGAACTCTGGTGCGAAAGAAGCGAAGCCCTGGGGCTGATCGAAAGGCGCCGCCGCAGTCAGGGATGCGCATGCGCCTTGCACTTCGCAGAAGCTTCGCGGCAACATGAGAGTGCCCATGATTTTTGAGCACAAGATGACAGGACGCATACTCGCAGCAGACGACGACGCGATTCTCAGGGATTTTATCGCCGGGGGATTGCGTGAAGAGGGCTATCTGGTTCAGGAGGCGGCCACCATCGCCGAAACCTTGGAGCACGCTCGCGCCTCGCCCTTTGACCTATGGGTGCTTGATCGCCAGATGGCCGACGGCGATAGCGTCGCCGCATTGCGCGCCTTGCGCGCCGAGGGGCGAAACACGCCGGCCCTGTTCCTGACCGCGTCACGTCAAATAGAACAACGCGTCGAGGGCCTTGAGGCCGGCGCGGACGATTATCTCACCAAGCCGTTTTCGATCGTCGAACTGACCGCGCGCGTGCGGGCGCTGCTGCGCCGGCCGCCGGTGTTGCGTGACACCATTCTGCGCCGCGGCGAGATCGAGCTGCACATGGATGCGCGGCGCGTCCTTGTCGCCACCAACGAACTTGCCGTCACAGCCAATGAATGGCGCCTGCTTGCTTTGCTGGCGCAGCGCCCGGACATGGTGTTCACGCGCGCGCAAATTATGGCCGATGTCGGCATCGCCGAAGACGCCGGAGACGTCGCTGTGGACCATCTCATCAGCCGACTCAGGCAGAAACTGCGCGCGCAGGGCGCGGGCGATGTGATTGAAACCGTGCGCGGGATGGGCTTTTCCTTCTCCCGCAAGGCCGCGCAATAGCAGCAACGGCCGGCGCCGCCGGCTGGTGGCCGCTTTGAGCCAGAGACGCTCAGCACCACTCTCCGATCTCACTCGATCATCTAAACTCGCTGTCCGCGAAACCGGCAGCAGCTCAGACGTCATCCCCCCGCGCCACATCGATAGCCGCCCGAATGACTTGCTCATTTCCGATGTGATTGGCGAGGATCAAGATTAGGCGGGCGCTGAACGCTTCGCGTTCACCTGCATCCAGGCCTTCGTAGGCGTCAACGAGAGTTTGGTATACCTCGTCCGCATGCACAATGTTGGGGTCGAGGACAAGCTTGCTCATGGCTTCACTCCTCCACTGTTTCGCGCTTGTGCGCGGTGGAGCGCTGCGAGCACCTTTTCTCTGTTGGGCTGGCGCCAGCGCGCGGCGACGTACTGATCCGGTCGAAACAGATAAGCAGCGCCGTCGCTGAGATCATAGCGCTTCCGAAGGACGCCGTGATGGACCGTGTGCTTGGCGAGCTGCACCGACTTTATGCCGGCGATTTCCGCGTCGAAATTGTCGCTCAACAGGCCGAACTGCCCGGCAAGCGCCTGCAATAGCCACCCGCCGCCTAACGGCGCATCGGTGGCTGCGCCTCCGGGCGGTACACCGTTCCACTCATCCTCATCGGGCGTGCTGAGCGGGCTGTTGGCAAAAGCGACCGCAGTTGATAAGCGGCCGGAATTCACGAAGGGTCGCGCGAATGCGTGCTGTTCTGCAAGCTGCAGCACCGCGTCACGCAGCACACGGCTAGCCTGCGATTTCGGCGTGATGAAGTCCGTCGAACGCGTCGAATTCAAGATGTTCTCGTCGGCTATCGCGATCGCTTCAGTGTTATAGGTCTCCAAGAGCGCCACCGACGCTTTGCCGCGAAGCAACAGATCGAGTTTCCACGCCAAATTGTCAGCATCGGCGACGCCGCCATTGCATCCTCGGGCGCCAAAGGGCGAGACCAGATGCGCGGAATCGCCGGCGAAGATGACGCGGCCATGGATAAACCGTTCCATGCGGCGACACTGGAAATTGTAGACGCTGTACCATTCCTCCTGGAATTCAACGTCCGGCCCGAGCAAACCGCGCACAAGCGGTTCAACTGCCTCCGGTCGCACGCACGCTTGTTTGTCGATGCCCGGACCAAGTTGGAAATCCAGCCGCCACACATCGTCTGGCTGCTTGTGCAAGAGCGCGGACTGACCGGGGTTGAACGCGGGGTCGAACCAGAACCAGCGTTCGCTCGGCCGTTCTTCCTTGAATTTGACGTCAGCGATGAGGAAATTGTCTTCAAAGACACGACCGTCGAAAGGCAGTCCCAGAAGCTCCCGCGCAGGCGATTTGGCGCCATCGCAGGCGATCAGCCACTCGGCTTCAATGTGATATTGACCGCCAGGCGTTGCGACTTCAGCCGAGACTTGGTCTTCGCTCCGCTGCACGCCGGTTAGTTCGTGTCCCCAACGTAGCTCGACGTTTGGGAGGGCGGCGAGGCCGTGCAGAAGTATCTCCTCGCAATGATATTGCTGGAGATTGATGAAACCGGGCATGCGCTGATCTTTGATCGGCGCCGTGTCGAACTGGTAGATGGGCGTAGGGCGCGCGCCCCAGAAGACCTTGCCTACGTTCCAGATGACGCCCCGCTCCACCATCGTGTCGGCGACGCCGAGGGTGTCCCAAATGTCCAAGCTGCGTTTGGAAAAGCAGATCGCCTTCGACGCGGCGGCGATGAACGTCCGCTTCTCCAACACCAAGACATCATGCCCGCGCCGTCCGAGCGCCAGTGCGAGCGTGAGCCCTACCGGACCGGCGCCGACAATGACAACGCTTCGTCGCTCCGTTGAACCGTTGCGATCCGGCGATGCGCCGATGTCGCGCCAAACCGTGATTGTTCCCATTCGCTTCATCGCTGCGCCTCAGTCTTGAAGCTGCGCCCATACTTCACGATCACGCTCCATCGTCCAGATGCGGGGCCAATCTACACCGTCGAATTCGTCCCACAGCCGCTGCACGTTGAACGGCATGCAGTGCTCAAAGATCGGCCAATGGCCGAACTTCGGCGCGAGCGCTGTGTGTGCGGATTCGAATGCACCCTTGAGCCCCGCCCCATCGCTGTGCGCGCGCCCCACGCACTCGATCATCACCGAAAGAAACTCTCTGGTTTGTTCGACCGCCGCGTCACAGTCCTCCCGGCCGCGCACCACAGCGCCCCGCCCGCCAATCAGCGCTTGCGGAGCAAAGGCCTTCACCTTGTTCAGCGTCCCGCTTGCCCATTGCTTGTGGAAGGCGTCACCAGTGTAGAGCGCCGCCTGCGCCTCCACCAAGTCACCAGCGAAAAGCGTCTTGGATTTGTCGTGCCATACAACGATGTCGCCGGCGGTATGACCCCGTCCGCAAAAGCGGAGATCGATGGCGCCGCGATCACCACCCAGTTCGATGCGCAAGCCTTCGTCAAAGGTGATCTCGGGCCAGGTTAGGCCAGGAATGGAGTCCGGCTCTCTGAACAACCTTGGCATGCGCCCGAACTCGCTTTCCCAATCCTGCATGCCCCGCTCCTCGATCAGCCTTCGCGTCGCCGCGCTGGCGATGATCGCATCGGCGCCGAAGGCGCTGGCCCCAAGCACGCGAACCGCATGATAATGCGTCAACACCAGGAACTTGACCGGCTTGTCGGTGTGCTGGCGGAGCTTCTGCAACCAAGAGCGCGCGGCAACAGGCGTCGCCCGCGCTTCGATGCAGACCAAAAAATCCTCACCCTCAATAGCGCCGACATTGGGGTCGCCTTCGGCGGTCAGCGCATACACGCCGTCGGCGACGATTTCGAGCGTCTCGATTTTTTCCGTGGTGTCGCCCGTGGACGCGAATGCCTTGGCCATGCCTGTTCCCTTCAAAATGAAACACACTTTAGAGCGTTGCTATCGTGGTCTGGTGTCAAACACGCGCTTTGCTTTGCCTTGGCTTCGTTCGATCGCCATTGGGGCCATCACTTGAACATGCGCTGAAACGCCGATGACGCCTTTTATGCGGCGCGCTAAGTCTTCGCCGGCCTGCGCAGTGCAATCGACGGCGCCTGGGGCGGCTTCCACCTTGACAACGAAGTCATCCAGGCTCGCGGGGCGCGACAGGTGCAGCTCATAGTGCGGGGCGAGGCGCGCATCTTGGCAGATGAGTTCCTCGATCTGAGTCGGAAACACATTGACGCCCCGGATGATCATCATGTCGTCCGAGCGGCCGCGGATGCGCGCCATGCGGCGCATCGTGCGCGCCGTGCCGGGGAGGAGGCGCGTCAGGTCGCGCGTTCGGTAACGAATGAGCGGCATCGCCTCCTTAGTGAGCGAAGTAAATACAAGCTCACCTTCCGCGCCGTCGGGCAGGACTTCGCCGGTTTCCGGATCAATCACCTCGGGATAGAAATGGTCCTCCCAGATGGTCGGACCATCCTTGGTTTCGATGCATTCATTGGCGACTCCAGGGCCGATCACCTCCGACAATCCATAGATATCGACCGCGTCGATACCGAATTTTCCCTCGATGTCGCGCCTCATGTCGTCGGTCCAGGGTTCGGCGCCGTGGATGCCAATCTTCAAACTGCTTTCGCGCGCATCTAGGCCCTGGCGGGTGAATTCGTCCGCCAAAGCGAGCATGTAAGACGGCGTCACCATGATGATGCTGGGCTTGAAATCCTGAATCAGGTGGACTTGCCTCTCGCTCTGCCCTCCCGACATCGGCACCACGGTGCAGCCGAGACGTTCGGCGCCATAGTGCGCGCCGAGACCGCCGGTGAACAATCCATAGCCGTACGCGATGTGAACGATGTCGCCCGGCCGGCCGCCCCCCGCGAAGATCGAGCGGGCGACAATGCCGGCCCACATGGCGAGGTCGTTCTTGGTGTAGCCAACAACGGTCGGCTGACCGGTCGTGCCACTAGAGGCGTGAATGCGCGTGACCTGCTCACGCGGAACCGCGAACATGCCGAACGGGTAGTTGCGCCGGAGGTCATCCTTGGTCGTGAACGGGAAACGTCGCAGGTCGCTTAAGTCCCCGAGGTCGCCAGGGTGAACGCCAAGCGCGTCAAACGCCGCCCGATAATGGGGCACGTTTGCATAGACGCGGTTCAGCGTCGCCCGGAGGCGAGCAAGCTGCAGGGCGGCGATTTCGTCCCGGCTTGCCGTCTCGATCGGGTCAAGCCCAGTGTGTCGGCGCGGCACTCGTTCCTCCTTGGCGCCCCCACACCGATTCAGTGCGATTGTGCGTTTGCCGTTGGCGCCGCCCAGCATGCGCCGATCGCCTCCGCGGCGCGAGGTGATTGACGCGCCTCCACCTCCGCGGTGCTGAGTGGAGCCAGGGCGACCAATTCTTGTTGCAGATCGGCCTCGCCAGCGGTGCGCTCGGAGAGGCAGGTGCAACCGGCAAGGGCCTGCTCCAACGTCCAACCTTCGGGCAACGGATTGGCGCGAATATTCGCCTCGCACGAGGTGCGTACTTCCACCGCACGATCATTCTGCGCCGCTGCCGAAAGCGTGGTTGCAATCATTGTCGCCACCATCAGCACAATCATTCTCATCTTGCTTCTCCTCCGCCAATTCCGGCGACAACGCGCCTACAACACGATCGTAATCACCTTCTCCTCGGTGCATGCTTCGATGCCGCTCAATCCCAGTTCGCGGCCATGGCCGCTGCTCTTGAACCCGCCCCAGGGCAAGCGCGGATCGATGGTCGCCCAGCCGTTCACCGAAACCGCACCCGCGCGCACGCGTCCGGCGGCGCGATGGGCGCGCGCGACGTCGCGCGTCCAGATCGTGGCGGCGAGCCCATATTTGCTGTCATTGGCCATCGTGATCGCTTGCTCTTCGGTGTCGAAAGGAATGATCACGCCCACCGGCCCGAAGATTTCCTCCTGAGCAATCCGCATGGTGTTTTCCACGCCGGTAAACAAGGTCGGCGCAAAGGCAAAACCCCGCGTGCGCGGAGCGATGCCGCCGACAATAACCTTGGCGCCTTCCTCTTGACCCACGCGCACATATTGCGCGACACGATCATACTGCTTGGCGCTGGCAAGCGAACCGAGGCGTGTCTCGGGATTAAGCGGATCGCCAGGGGTGATCGATTTCGCGGCCGCTGCAAGGCGTTCCGCCATAGCGCCGGCCACACTACGCTGCGCAAGAATGCGCGTGCCCGCCGCGCACACCTGGCCATGATTGAAGAAGAGCCCCATCGCGCAGCCTTGCGCGGCGGCGTCAAGATCTGCGTCCTCGAATACGATCTGCGGCGATTTCCCGCCGAGTTCCAGCGCAACGCGCGTAAAATTCGCGGCGGCTGCGCGTTGGACCGTCGCGGCCGTCTCGGGTCCGCCCGTGAAGCTTATCTTGTCAATTCCAGGATGGGCAGCCAGCGCCGCGCNNTCCCGCCGCATCGCCGCGCCCAAGCACAACGTTGAAGACGCCGGCGGGGATGCCCGCTTCCAGCGCAAGCGCAGCCAGGCGCAGCGCGGACTCGGGTGTCGCCTCTGCAGGCTTCAAAACGATGGCGCATCCAGCCGCAAGCGCAGGCGCAACCTTCCACGCCGTGATCATCAGCGGCGTATTCCAAGGAATGATCATGCCGATCACGCCGATCGGTTCGCGCACGGTGTAGGAATGCGTGGGNNGGCGGCCGAAATAGCCGGGCGTCGGAATGACCCGCCCTTCGATCTTGTCGGCCCATCCGGCGAAATAGTCGAACGTGGCGATCGTGTTTGGCAAATCAAGCGCGTGCAATTCCGAGATTGGGCGCCCTATCGCGCGGGCGTCCATGAGCGCGAGCTGGGCCGCGTCGCGTTCGATCAACCGGGCGAGGCGCTGCAGCGCTTTGCCGCGCTCGGCGCCGCTGACACCAGACCACGCTCCGCCTTGCAT
>DPWD01000038.1 GCA_003526465.1 Hyphomonadaceae bacterium | reverse complement strand
GCGATGGCTTCGTCGCCGACGCCTTGCACGCGGGCGGACAGCTGCGCCCTGATATCCTGCGCGATCTCGATCTTGGGCGCCACGGCTTGCCTGCGTCAGTCGCAGAGCCTCTGATCTCAATGTTGCCGGACGGGCGCCAGCTCCGCCTCTCAGCGGACGACGATGGCGAGACCCTCGCGTCCATCCGTGCGCTTTCGCCGACGGACGCGGCACGCTGGCCCGATTTCGTCGCTTTCATGCGCGAAGCCACAGCGTTCCTAGACGAAGCGTACCGCACGCCAATGCCGCGCCTGCCTCACGTGTCGTGGAGCGAAGGCGCGCCGCTCGCGAAGCTTGCACTGCGCCTGCGCAAACTTGGCCCGCGCGACATGTTCCGCGTTATCCGCATGCTGCCGATGTCGTCGCTCGAACTCACCGAAGAATGGTTCGAGTCCGACGCCGTGCGCGCCGCCATCGGCGCCGTCGCCGTTCACAACTCAACGCTAGGCCCCATGTCCGCCGGCAGCGGCTACACATTGATGCACAATTGGCTGAACCGCGGCGGACCGGGGCATAGGCGCGTTCCTGGCGGCGTCGGCCGCATCGCCGTTGCGTTGATTGCTGCGTTGAAGTCGAACGGCGGGCAAGTGCGAACCTCGGAGCCGGTGGCGAGAATTGTCACTGACGATCAGCGCGCGCGCGGCGTGCGGCTTGAGAGCGGCGAAGAGATCGCTGCGTCCATCGTCATCTCCGGCGCTGACCCGCGCCATACTTTGCTCGATCTCGTCGGCGCACCCGACCTGCCGCCCGAATTCGTGTGGGCGACGCAATCGATCAAGATGCGCGGGTCGGTGGCGAAGGTGCACCTGCTCACCGATGGGGCGCATGGTCTGCCGAGCGGCACGCTCGTAGTGGCGCCATCGGTCCGCTACGTCGAGCGCGCTTACGACGCGGCGAAATACGGCCAGACCTCGCTTGAGCCCTATCTGGAAATCACCGCGAACGACAAAGTGGTTTCGATCCATTTTCAGTTCGCGCCTTATGCATTGCGCGGGGCCGAGTGGAGCCAGGAGCGCTCGGTGCTGGAGCGCGTCGCAATCGACACCGCCGCCAGTGTGTTGCCGCAGCTCAAATCCTCCATCCGCGAAATCAGATCACTGACCCCGCTTGACCTTGAAACCACCTACGGCCTCACCGAGGGCGATCTCAACCATGGCCAACTGATCCTCGACCAGATGTTGTTCATGCGCCCGATGCCTGGCTGGTCGACGCACAAGACCCCGATCGACAATCTCTATCTCTGCGGCGCCGGCGTTCACGGCGGCGGCGGGATAAGCGGCGCGGCCGGGCGCAACGCGGCAAAGGCCGTGCTTAAGGGGACGTGACCGTCAACACGCATCGAGAACTCAGTGACCGGCAATGGAGTCGGAAAACGATCTGCGTTGTCTTGTGAGAGCGGGTCAATCGCACCAATCGCGCGCCAACGCGCGCGATGCGGCCAACATGAGCAACGCGGCGATCACATAGAAGCCGGTTCCCGCCAGTATCGAATAGCGCAGCGCTTCATCTCCAAATTGCGCGGTGAGCGCATCCGAGAGCGCCCCGATCAGCAGGCTGCCTAGGCCCAAGCCGATCAGGTTGTTAATGAACAAGAACAGCGCCGAAGCAGTGGCGCGCATGTGCGCCGGCGCTAGATGCTGCACTGCGTTGATCACCGGGCCAAGCCACACCAAGCCCAATGCGGTCGGCGCCAGGAACAGCAAGAACGCCGACACTGGCGACGACGACACCAGCCCGGCCACGTAGCACGGTAGCGCGAGCAGGAACGCCGCGGCCGGGATCAGCGCGTAACGCGAGCGCTTGCTTGCGCCCATCTTGTCGGCCAGCACGCCGCCGAGCCAAACACCGGCGACGCCGCCGATCAACAACAGCGCGCCATAATAAATCGAGACTTGCGCCACGTCGAAGCCGAACGAGCGCACGAGAAAACTCGGCATCCAAAAGAAGAGCCCATAGCCCATGATCGAGGAAGACGCCGCGCCGAAGGAGAGCAGCCAATAGCTGGGCTTGCCCGCGAGCAGGCGCGCGGTGTCCCATACCGAAGCTTTGGCGCCAGCGGCGGGCTTGGAATCGTGGCGGCCGCGCATCGGCTCGCGCACCAACAACCGGAAGATTGGGGCCAAGGCGACGCCGGCGATCCCGACGGCGATGAAGGCGATGCGCCAATCCAGGCGGCTGGCGATCAGCCCGCCAATAAGGATGCCGGCGGCGCTGCCGATGGGAATGCCGAACGAATAGACCGCCAGCGCACGCGCGCGTTCGCGCGGTGGAAAATAATCCGAGATCAGCGAATAGGCCGGCGCCACGCCACCGGCTTCGCCGACGCCGACGCCGAGCCGGGCCAAAAACAGCTGGGCAAAATTGCCGGCATAGCCGCAGGCGGCGGTGAAGGCGCTCCACACTACGAGTGCGCCCGTCATGATCCAGGTCCGGCTCGAGCGGTCGGCCAGCCAGGCGATCGGCACGCCGAGGGCGGTGTAGAAAATCGCAAACGCCGGGCCGCCCAGCCAGCCCAGTTCGGTGTCGGTGAAGTGCAGGTCGGCTTTGATGGCGGGGACCAGAATGCCGAGGATTTGCCGGTCGATAAAGTTGAAAGCGTAGACCAAAAACAGCAAGCCGAGCGCGACGAAGCGATGCGTGCCCGCGGGCGCGGCATGAGCTGGGACCGCTTCAGTCATTGGGCGCCTGAAAAAATTGCGGCGGCGCGCACCTGACGCGCCGCCGCCGAGGGGGAGAAGGTTAGAAGCGAACTTCCACGGAAGCGGTCACCGTCCGCGGATTGCCGTAGAAGGCGAGCACCGAGCCGTCGACAGTCGGGAAATTGTAGCCCGATGTGATGTAGCGCTCGTCGCTCAGATTGCGGCCGTAAATACCAACCCGCCAGCGATCGTTGTCCGAGGTCCAGTTGATTGCGGCGTCGTAGAGCCAAAATCCAGGCTGATCGAGCAGCGGGATCGGGTTCTCAAATTGCTGCGTTGCGCCGCGGTAGGCGCTTGAGCCCGTGAACGACAGCGTCCCTTGATCTGGCCCGATCGAAAGCGGCAGCGAATAAGTGAGGCTCGCATTGCCGGTCCAGTCGGGCGTGTTCTGCACGTCGCGCTGGCTTGCGATATTGACGCCGCCGACAATGAACTCGGTGTATTCGGCGTCGATGTACCCGAATGAGAGCACCCCGCTCAGATTGTCGGTAAACGAAGCGGTGCCTTCGAACTCGGCGCCCTTGAATTCGGCGGCGCCGGCGTTGGTGACCGTGCCGACAAAGGAGATCGGTGGTCCGGGCACGATGACCGAGCCCGGGATCTGCACGTCCTGATACTCGGCGAAGAACACATCGCTGTTGATGCGCACGCGCCCGTCCCACAAGCTCATCTTCGCGCCCAATTCGTAGGAATCGACGAATTCTGGCAGGAAGCCCGCGCGCACGTCGGCGTTGGCGAAATTGCCGCGCGGGTCGAAGCCGCCGCCCTTGAAGCCTTGCGAATAGGAGGCGTAGAGATTGAGGTCGGGATTGGGTTCCCACGCCAGGATGACGCGCGGGGTGAAGGCGTCGTCGGTGCGGGTTCCTTCGAAGCGCGGCACCGGCGAGGCGCTGCCGATCGTGCCTGGCCCGCCAAAGAAGGGCGAAGGCGCGCTGAAGAAGGTCTGGCGGATCACCACCGCATTGCGCTCATCCTCGGTGTAACGCCCGCCGACGGTGAGGCTCAGCGCATCGGTGAGGTCGAACGTGGCTTCGCCGAACACCGCCCAGGTCTTGGTGTCGACATCGCCCAGGGTGAATTGCGCGATCGAGGTGAAGATGGCGTCGAAGGCGTCGAAGGCGTTGGCGTCGAGATAATAGGCGCCGGCGACGACGCTCAGACGCTCGCCCTCGTAGATCAGCTGCAATTCTTGGCTGAATTGTTCGTTCTCATAGACCACCGGCACATCGAATGTGCGCGCCGCGGTCGAATCGAAATCGATCGGCGATTCGTATTCGTCTTCGCGGACAGCGGTGATCGAACGCAGCGTCAAGTCACCGCCGCCTGGCGACCAATCCACAAACAATTGCGCACCGGTTCCCTCGGCCGAACTCTTGGTGATCGGGCCGAAATTGGTGATGCCGGCGGTGGTGTCGAAGCGGTCCGGCAGCGGCTGCAGTTGTACGGCGCCGGGCAACAGCCGGTAGCCCTGGCGCTGACTGGAATCGTCCTGGTAGTGGTCCCCGGAAAGACGAACCAGGAAATCAGGCGTCGGCGCCCATTCCGCGGACACGCGCGCCGCGAACACGTCCTTGTTGTAGTTTTCGGCCCCGGTGGTGAGATTGTCGCCGAAACCACCGCGCGTCAGCCCGGCGACGGCGCCGCCAATGCGAAATGTATCCGACAACGGCACGGAGCCCGCGAGCACCGCGTCCATCTGATCGTAGCTGCCATAGGCGAAACGCGCGCGCAGCGTCGGGTCGTTGGGGTCGAGCCGGCGGGTCACGTATTTCACCGCGCCGCCAATGGTGTTGCGCCCGTAAAGCGTGCCTTGCGGCCCGCGCAACACTTCGATGCGTTCGAGGTCGTAGACATCGAGCACCGCGCCCTGCGGACGGTTCATATAAACGTCATCCAGATAGATGCCCACGCCCTGCTCGAAGCCGGCGACCGGATCCTGCTGGCCGACGCCGCGGATGAAGGCGGTGAGCGTCGAGTTAGTCGCGCGCGAATTTTCGAGCGTGATGTTCGGCACCGTCTGCGACACCGCGGTGATGTCCTGGGCGCCAGCCGCGGCCAATTGGTCGCCGCTGATGGCGCTGACAGCGATAGGCACATCCTGCAAGCTCTCCTCGCGCCGCCGCGCAGTGACGATGATTTCATCCTCGGCGCGGGCCTCTGTTTCTTGCGCTGCAGCTGGTGCGCAGAGCCCCATCGGCGCCGCACACACACTCGCCAACAACAGCGCTAGCCGCGCCGGATCGCCAAACCTTTTCATGATAATACTCCTCCGCTCTTTAATTCGGGCCGCCGCGTTGTGCGGACGAACGCCTCGACATGGTGAAAAAATGCATCCGGCGCCTCCAGGTGCGGGACGTGGCCGGCGCTGGGTATGACGACACGCTCTGCGTTTGGCGCGGCGTCGGCGACGAACCGGGTTGCGCCATCCGGATAGATTTGGCTCTCGGCCCCGTGGATCACGAGCATCTCTTGTTCGATGTGCGTGAGCGCGGCGCGGAAATCCTGCTCCGCCATCGAGGCCCAAAGCGCTGCCATCGCCGCTGGATTGGCCTTGGACATCTCAGCCGCGGTCCAGTCAATCAACGCGTCGTGGCCGGGAGCGAACATGCGCGGGGCGAAGCGCGACACATAGGCGGACCAATTGGCCTTGATCTCGCGCACACTCGCGGCGACATCGGCGGCGCCGTAGCCGCCGGCAAGGCCCAGCCGCCAATCCGGACCGTTCACCAAGCGCGGGGCCATGTCCTCGACGATCAGCTTGTCCAGCCGCGCGCCCAGCAGCGGCGTCGCCGCCCAGAGCGCCATCGCACCCATCGACCAACCAAGCCCGGTTATGCCCCGCAGATCGAGCGCGGCGGCGAAATGGGCGATGTCCGCTGCCAAGGTCTCGACGGTGAGCGCAGCGCTGCCAAGGTCCGAGCCCAGATGCCCGCGCAGAGTGGGCGTGAGCACGCGATGGGTGCAGGCCAAGCGGGCGTGCAAATCCCGGAAAAAGCCGCCATGCGCCGCCCAACCATGAACCAGCAGGATAGGAGCGCCCGCGCCGTCGTCGGCGTAGGTCAGGACCGCCCCGTCTGGCAAAGCGCACACCGGCATGGCCGGACTTCCCCCGTTCGGGCCGTTCTCGGACCGATTTTAACTTGTCTTAACAAAGACTATTATGGATACTTGAAACATGAGTCAATATTCAAGTGTGTCCGACGGCGCCGATCGGACCGCCGGCAAGTCCGGACCTAAAACCGAGCGAGGTCGGCGGACGCTGCGCAAGCTCTTGGACGCTGCCGGGGAGGAGTTCGGCCTACGCGGCTACCACGAGGCCGCCATCAGCCACATCACCCAGCGCGCCGGGGTCGGGCTGGGCACGTTCTATGTCTACTTCAAGAGCAAGGAAGAGGTGTTCCGGGCGCTGGTCGCCGACATGGGAGCGCGCACCCGCCACGCGCTGAGCGAGAGCGTCAAGGACGCCCCCAACCGGATCGAAGCCGAGCGGCTCGGGATTCGCGCCTATTTGGAATTCGTGCGCACGCACAAATCGCTCTACCGCATCGTCATGGAGGCGCAGTTCGTCGCGCCGGAATCCTATCGCGAGTATTACCGCGCCTTCTCTGAAGGCTATCGCCAACAATTGACCCAGGCTGCGGCGCGCGGGGAAATCAGCAAGGGCGATGACGAAGCGCGGGTGTGGGCGCTGATGGGCGCCTCGACGTTTCTGGGATTGCGCTACGGGGTGTGGCAGGACAACGCCGACATCGCCGCTGTCTCCGAAGCGGCGGCGGACCTGATGATCAATGGGCTCGCGCCGCGGGTTAAGAAGGGTGACGCGCTCTAGAACGGCGGAGGAGCCATGGGATTCGATCTCATCGACGTCACCGCGAAACGAGCCGCGCTCACGCCCGACCGCATCGCGTTCGAGGATGTGCTGAGTGGGCGCACACTAAGCTATGCGCAATTGGAAGATCGCAGCGCACGCTGCGCCAGCGGCCTGGCCTCGCTCGGAATTGCGCGCGGAGACCGCGTCGCCATCCTCTGCCGCAACCGCATCGAGTTTTTCGAACTGATGTTCGCGTGCGCCAAGCTAGGCGCAATTCTGGTTCCGCTCAATTGGCGCGCGCCGGCGGCCGAGCTTGCGCCGTTGCTGGACGATTGTTCGCCGAAAGCGTTGATCTTTGGACATGAAGACTCGCAAATCGCCATCGCGCTGTCGCGGCGGAATCTCATTCTGGTGGCGCTGGATTGCTATGAACAGATGGCCGCCGAGGACGCGGTCGGTCCATGCGATTACGAATCCCTCCTTGCCTCCGCCGCGCCCGCACAATCCGACCCGCGTTGGCCGGGCGATGCGGTCTGGTCGCTGCTGTACACATCCGGCACAACCGGCCAGCCGAAAGCGGTGATCCAGACTTTTCAGATGGCGGCTGTGAACGCGTTTCACGTTAGCCAGGCTTTCGGCGTACGCGCGGGCGACCGCACGCTCAACTTCCTGCCGCTGTTCCACGCCGCCGGCATCCAATTGGTGAGCTTGCCGACGCTGCTTGCCGGCGGGACCGTGTCGGTGCTGTCGAGTTTCGACGCCGCGCGCGCGCTCGCGCTGATGCCCCGTCTCGATGTGTTCTTCGCGGTGCCGGCGGTGTATCAGCAACTCGCGTTGCACCCGAACTTCGAAGCGGCTGACCTTTCCCGGGTGCGCGCCTGGGGTTGCGGCGGCGCGCCGTTGCCGGATCTTCTGGTCGAGCGCTTCGCCGCCAAGGGCGCGGCTGTGTGCAATGGCTATGGCATGACCGAGACAGGGCCCACCGCCTTTGTCGCCGCCGCTGAAGATGCGCTCGCGCATATCGGCTCGGTGGGCAAGGCGCAGATGTTTCTCGATGCGCGTATCGTCGACGAGCGCGGTCACACATTGGGCGAGGGCGAGATCGGCGAAATCTGGATGCGGGGACCCGGCCTCACGCCGGGCTACTGGAACCGGGCGGGGGAAACCGCGAAGACCTTCACCGCCGAGGGATGGCTCAGGAGCGGCGACCTCGGCCGCCGTGACGGCGGCGACCGTTTCTATGTGGTTGGCAGGATCAAGGAGATGTACATCTCGGGTGGCGAGAACGTGTATCCCGCCGAAATCGAGGCTGTACTCGCCCGCCATCCCGCTATCCTCGAAGCCGCGGTTGTCGGAGCGCCAGACGACAAATGGGGCGAAGTCGGCCACGCATTCCTATTGCTCCGCGCCGGCGCGTCCGCACCGGATTGCGAAGAGCTTGAAAAATACTGCCGCACCCACCTCGCCGCCTACAAGGTTCCCAAATTCTTCATCCGCGTCGACGATTTCCCACGCACGGCCGCCGGCAAGGTGCGCAAGCACCTGCTAAAACACACAAGAAAGCAGTAGGTTAAGCAGAGGCGCTGGCTCCGCGGGTAGGATTCGAACCTACGACCAGCCGGTTAACAGCCGGCTGCTCTACCACTGAGCTACCGCGGATCGAGCTCGAGGCCGCGTCTCTATCAAGTTCCGCGCCAAGGTCAAAGGGCGGTTCCCAGAAACCGGGCAGCCCCAAAGAAAACGAGGGGCCCGGTTAAGGGCCCCTCGAAGGCGTTGGGTATGGTGGGGNNGGGGTGTCTCCAAGGGAAGACATTCGTGAATATGAAGCTAACAGGTAAAGATAAGATTAATGGAAAACAGGGCGTTTACGGGCCGCCCGTTCGCCGCGCCTGAAGGCCCGTGCGTCGCAGAAAAGTTGCCGGCCTGGCGGGTGGGGTCTAGGGACGCCTCAAAATCCGTGGGGGAATGCGCCATGAAAAATCTGCTCGCGTCGCTGACGGCTTTGGCGCTGGCTGCGCTTGGAGGGCCGGCGCTGGCGCAGACCCCTGCCGCCGAACTGGCGCAGCCGCCGCAGAGCGCGCAGACTTGGTCGATCATATCTGGCTCGGGCCAGCATGGCCGCTCGTTGCGCTGGACCGATGCGCAAGGCGTGCGCTGGTCGCGCGAGAGCATATTGTTGCGCGGGTTCGTTACCGAGATCGACCAGCAATTGCGCTTCGCGCCGAACGGCGCGCTGGT
>DPWD01000365.1:480-6692 GCA_003526465.1 Hyphomonadaceae bacterium | reverse complement strand
CGTGCCCGAGCCCGAGCGCGCCGCGCCGCAGGAAGTGCGCATTTCGGTGGCGCTCGCGCTCGCCGACCCGCCGCCTTATGTTGGCAACGACCGCATCGGCGCCACCATCGATTATGACCGCATCATCCATTTCATCCGTGACGATCTTGGCGAGCCGGCGCATCTGATCGAGACCTTGGCGGATCGCGTCGCCGGGCATTGCCTGGCGCTTTCTCCGCGCGCACGCTGGGTGGAAGTCAGCGTGAAGAAGCCGTCGGTGCTGTCCGGGGATGGTTTGGTGGCGGTGATGGTGAGGAGGGAGAAGTGAGACACGCCCTCATAACCGGCGCAGCGCAGCGGCTGGGTCGCGCCGCCGCGCTCGATCTCGCACGGGCGGGTTGGGGAATTGTTGTACATTACCGCGACTCCGGGGAAGCCGCGAATGCGCTGCTCGCGGAAATCGCGAAGCAGGGCGGACACGCCGTCAGCGTGCGCGCCGACCTCAACGACAAGGCAGAGCGCCACGCGCTCATCACGCACGCAACACAGAAGGCTGGCGCGCCGATAATTGCTTTGGTCAATTGCGCCGCGATGTTCGAGCACGACACCATCGACACGCTCACCGGAGAGACGCTGGAGCGCCACATCGCGCTCAATGCGTTCACGCCATCGCTGCTGGCGCGCGAGTTCGCTGAGGCGCTGCCCGAGGGCGCGCGCGGCAGCGTTGTGAACTTCCTCGACTTCAAGCTGGCGAGCCCGTACCCGGACCATTTCTCCTACACACTCTCGAAATACGCGCTCGCCGGCGCCACCGAACTGCTGGCGCGCGCATTGGCGCCGCGCGTGCGCGTCAACGCCATCGCGCCCGGTTACGTGCTGCCCGCGCCGGGGCAGGCTGACGCCGATTACCAGCGTCTGCACGCCGATACGCCGCTGAATTATGGCCCCACGCCGGAAGACGTCGCCCACGCCGTGCGCTTCCTGCTCGAAAATCCCGCAGTGACGGGCCAGACGATCTATGTCGATGCTGGCCGGCGGTTTCGCAGCCACGAGCGGGACATGGGGTTTATGTGAGCATGGTAGAGTCCGCGCTGCCCCTCTTTATCGCGCCTTTGCTGCTTACATGGTTTGCACCGAGCTGGCGCTGGCTTGTGGCGTTCTTGGCGCTTTCCTTCGGCGCCTTTTGGCTTTGGCTCGCAGCTTTGCCCAATCCACCCCCCGGAGAAGAGAGTCAGGGCGAATTTCTGCTGTCCGGCTTTCTGCTCGTTCAGTCCGCCGCGATTGCATCCGGCGCGGCGATCGGCGGCGCCGGACGCGGAATGGCGCTGCTTCTGCGGAGGCGCGGCGTATCGTTCGGGTGGCGCGCGGGGGCGCAGGTCGCGCCATTAGTCGTGGCAATCGCGCTCGCGGTCGGCATACCGGCCTGGCAGGATCGCACCCCATCCTCGCGGTGCCGATCAGCGGTGTTCGACGTTACCCTCGATGGCGTGAAGTATCATTTGCCCGCCGCGCCCATATTCAGCGGGACAGCGCTGGTTGGCTCAAAGCTCCAGACCTGGATTTTCCACGAACGGCCCCAGCTCAATCAGTTCTGCGGCTATGCGATGCCGCGTCAACCGCTGGTGTTGAATGAATTCAGCATGACCTTCGCCGTACTGCACGAAACGGAACTGGAGACGTACTCTACAAAGCCGGTCGACTCAGGCAATGAAGCGCGGCGTTTACGCCTGTGCAATTTCGGGGCTCTGACGCGGACGGCCTGTGCGGTGAGTTCTACACAAGATGCGCCACGCCATGCCAGCATCCAGGTTGGTGTCGATGAGCGTTGCGACTGCACCTTCGGGCGATTTGTGCACGCCATCGCTGGCGTTGTTCGTCCCGATCTCTACTCCTACGCCCAGCCCGACGAGAGCATTGCGCGGTCACGGCGAGAGACAGCCATGGGCGTATTCACGCGGTTCGATATTGTCGATAGTGATAGGTTAGGTGGCTGGACGGTGACGAATTCCTACTTCCGCGCTGATCAAGCGGCAATCGCGCCGGACGTACGCGGCGATCCGATTGTCTTTGACTGCGGTCCCTGGTTGGAGGAAGACCGAGAGACCGTGCGTTGCCGCACAACCTACCCGGTTGGGCGGCGCACAGTTCTTTCCTACGAGTTTGATGCGGCGCCGGCCGAGGTCGTGGCGCGCGCACCGCGCGTTGACGCAAACGTGCGGTCGGTGCTGGCGGACCTACGCGCGGCGAGCTGACAACGGAACTTCGCGGTGGCGCAGCCGCTCGATCTCGGAGCGCAGTTCCGCGAATGCGGTCGTTGCGTCGCAGTCCTCGCCGGGCTCCGCAAGTCTCCGCAGATCCTCTTCGATATCGGAATCGTCAGCCGTCACCCAAGCCTCCAATGCTTCAGCGGCGACCTTTTTCCAGGCTTATGCCCCGCCCATCGGCTTCGAGACGGAGGCGTTCCGCGGTAGCGGGAGCCAAGGGAACAACGAGTTGGTCCATACGCGCCACCATAGCATGATCTGGCGTATGACGCGAGTTCATATGTTGACCCCGAATTAAGCGGCGGCCGACGCGGCGCCCCTAACCTATACAAATCGTTGACTTTCCCTGCGCCCCTCGGTCGCGGGCGGCTGTTGATCTGCCTCAAATCTCGATCCTGACGCCGGCGTCAGGATTCAAATTGCGGATCACCAGAAAGGGGAAATCATGAGGACGATTGGCATTGCGGCAAGCGCCGCTCTGGCTGCGGCGTTGGCGTTTGCGGCGCCGGCGCAGGCGAACCTATTCGAGAATTTTCAGGTCAAACTCGGCGTATCTGGCGTGCTGCCGGACGAAAGCGCGGATGTAAGCATCGGCGGCGATGTCGATATCTCCGACGAATGGGTTCCATCGCTGCAAGTGGAGTATTTCTTTACCGACAACATCTCGGCGGAGCTGCTCTGCTGCGTAGCCACCCATGACGTAGTCGCGATAAACACGGTCGCCGGCGATGTCGCTCTCGGCGAGGTCACGCACTTCCCGCCAACGGTCACGCTCAAATATCGCTGGACCAATTTCGGCGCCGTCGAGCCCTATTTGGGCGCTGGCGTGAACTACACTGCCTTCATCGACGATGAGACCCCACCCAGCCCGCCAGGGCCGGTGAACGGCATCGATTACGACCAGAGCTTCGGTCCGGCGCTGCAGATCGGCTTCGACTATCGCTTCAACGACCATTGGTCGTTGAACGTCGATGCACGCCGGCTGTGGATCAACACCGACGTCAGCATCGACACCGATCTCGGCCCGGTCAGCGCCGATGTCGATATCAACCCGTGGGTGCTCTCCACTTCTATTGGGTATCGCTTCTGAGTCCCCGGGGCTGGGGGTCAGCAGCGACGAGCGCGCCGCCTTGGCTTCCCCAGGGCGGCGCGCGGGGGACGCGTTAGTTTTGTCGCCAGAAGGGCCGCCAATCGGCGGCCTGGCTTTGGCGGCGGAAGTAAAATGTGCTTGCCTCGCTCCACTCGTTTGCTGGCGCATCGCTAGTGTGGGAGAGAGCGATTTGGAGCGCTGGATCGGCGCCGTCGCGCCAATCGGCGAAAAGCTGCGGCGACGGCAAATCCGGCATGATCCAGACCCGCTCGTCCTGCGGATACGAGTCGAACCATGGCAATTTCGAAATCAGGGCAGCGATTCCGGTAGCGGCGCCGACGATGACCTCGCCATCGCCATAATGGTTGGGCGCGCCGCCGCTCGGTTCGCCGACAAAAAGCGCGAAAGTCTCGCGCTCAAGCCGGTTGATCGCGTTCTGGGCGGCGGAAAATGTCTGGGGCGAGATCAAGACATAGAGCGCGCCGGGGCGATTGAAGCGCGAGCGTGCAACGCGCTTGCGCAAGGCTTCAAACAGATAATTGTTGCCCCCGCCGTTGCGGCGCAGATCGATGATCAGACGGTGCGGCTCGACATCTTCGATGGCCGCGAAACATGCGCGCGTGAAGGCGCCGAACGGCTCTATGTCCGCGCCAAGATCGTCGCAGCTCACATAGATTGCAGCGCCAGCGCGCCGGACAAAGTTGCCGCTCGCTGCTTCGCCCGCGGCGTCAAACCACAATTCGACTTGTGTCTTCGTTCGAGTCAACGCTTGGCGGCCGTCGCCGCCGTCGGCGCCCGGGCGCAAAGACGCATGAAATCTACGCCGACCGTGCATCGCTTCCACGCGGACAGGTGTGGTTGGGTCCTCAACCGCGCCAAGCGCCTGCAGGAACGCGGGCGAAAACACTGTTCCCGCCCACCGATGCGCCCACGCATCGTTGCCCGGCCAATCTGTCGCCCATGCACGCATGAGCGCAACGATATCGGCGGCGCCAACCCGCGTCAGCCGGGCGCCCAGCAGCGGAGCGGCCTCCCCCTTGGCGCTCGTCACGTACGCGCCATCGTGAAACACGCGCACGCCGATGGGCAAACTGAGCGCAAATGGTCCTTGCGCCAATTGCGCTGGCGTCCCGCCGGCGAACTCGAACGGCAATAGCGTGGTATGGCCGTCCTTGAACCAGCCGAGCGCCTGGCGGGTGCGCACAAAGTACGCCCCATCGCTCAGCCGGTCGGCGTCGGTAGCCAACGCATCCCAGCGCGCGCGCCACGTGCTGTGCGTAGCCGCTTCGTGGCCACGCGGATGCAGCGTCTCCGCGCGCTGCCGGAGCGCCTCCGCTTCCGCGCGACGGCCGGAACTCTGCGCGTTTGCCTGTGAGACGGCCGCGCTTGCAGCCCCTAGAAGGGCGAGGGCGGTCAGATTGCGTCGCGTCAGGGTCATCGGCGTATCTTGACCACCGCGCCCTTCCGGCCGCCAGCGGACCGCTTTGAGCCGGCGCCACGCTGCGATCAGCGGCTGGAAAAGTTCTTGTATCGTTCTGTATATAGGACTATTGTCCTAAGCATGACTCGCGATCCCCACCACGGCCGCGGCGCGCGCTCCAATGCAGGCGGCCGCTATGAGCGCTTCGCGCGCGAGGCGTTTGACGACGGCTGGGCTGAGGAGGAAATCGTCCGCCTCGAAACCATCGTCACGCCGGAGTTGGCGAAGTCCATCATCTCCACCAATCGAAGCCCCGACATTTCGTTCGACCAATCGATCAATCCCTATCGCGGCTGTGAGCATGGCTGCGTCTATTGCTACGCGCGGCCCAACCACGCTTATGTCGGCCTCTCGCCCGGGCTCGATTTCGAGACCAAGCTGTTCGTGAAGGCCAACGCCGCGGAATTGCTTGAGCGGGAGTTCGCAAAGCCGAGCTATCGCCCGCGCACGATCATGCTGGGCGGCGTCACCGACATTTATCAGCCGATCGAGCGCGGCTACGGCGTCACGCGCTCGCTGCTCGAAGTGATGGAACGTTGGCGCCATCCGGTGGCGCTGATCACCAAATCGCAGCTAGTGATCCGCGATCTCGACATTCTCGCGCGGCTGGCCGAACGCGGATTGGCGAAAGCCGCGGTCTCGGTGACCACGCTCGACCGCCGCATCGCCCGCGTAATGGAGCCACGCGCGGCCGCCCCGCATCGGCGCATCGAGGCGATCCGCGCGCTGGTGCAAGCGGGCGTGCCGACCACGGTGATGGTCGCGCCGATCGTGCCCGCCATCAATGACAGCGAGATCGAAGCGATTCTGGAGGAATGCGCCAAGGCCGGCGCTCATGCCGCTGGCTACGTCGTGTTGCGGTTGCCGCGCGAGATCAAGGATCTGTTCCGCGAGTGGCTGGCGCAGCATTTTCCAGACCGCGCCGGCCGCGTGATGAGCCTGGTGCGCGAAATGCGCGGCGGGCGTGACTACGATCCCGAGTGGAGCAAGCGCCAGCGTGGGGAGGGGCCTTACGCGCGCCTGATCGCCGACCGCTTTGCAATCGCCTGCCGCAGGCTCGACCTCGACAAGCCGCGCATGGCGCTCGATTGCACGCAATTCACTAGGCCGGTCGATGCCGGCGCTCAGCAGGATCTATTCGCGGCGAACGACTAGAATTCCCCCGCAAGCGGGCGAGGCGGAGAGGGCGCCGCTCGCGGCGGAGAAATGGTCCATCGAGCGATCACGCCAGCGTCAACAGGTCCGCGCAGATCGCTTCCAAGCCAGCTTGGTCGGCGGCGTCGAAAGCGTTGAAATCTGTGGAATCCACATCGAGCACAGCTGCGAGCGCGCCCGACGCATCGAACACGGGCACGACGATCTCGGAATTGGAGCGGCTGTCGCAGGCGATGTGGCCGGG
>DPWD01000365.1:0-436 GCA_003526465.1 Hyphomonadaceae bacterium | reverse complement strand
AGCGTGCCTTGATAGGGGCCGACTACGAGTTCGTTCCTTTTGGCGGGATCGACCAGATAGAAACCGGTCCAGAAGAAGCGCTCAGGAAACGCCTGCGCCAGCAGAGACGCAGCGGTGGCATACCGCGCGATCACGTTGGGCTCACCGGCGATCACGGCGGCGATGTCCGTGCGCAGCGCCGCGTAACGCTCGGCCTTGTCGGACGGAAGTTCTCGTGCGGGGTGATTTGCCAAGACGGGTCTCTTGTGGGCGGGATAGGTCCTTCGCCATAGGATGGAGCACAAGCGATGTCGATGCGCGCATTGTTGTTGACGGGATGCATGCTGGGGATGTGCGGCGCCGCGGTGGCGCAGGAACAGGAGAGCGGGTTCGACCGCCCCTATTGGCTCAACCGCTCCGTCATCGAGGCCATCGGCCGCGCGGAACTGGAAGTGCT
>DPWD01000036.1 GCA_003526465.1 Hyphomonadaceae bacterium | reverse complement strand
CAAATCGAGAACCGCTCTAGCAGGCGCCGATGCCGGCGAGGGCGCCGGCGGTCCATGTTTGCGGCGCCTCCGTGGCGAACATGCCAGTTCCAAACTTGTGCACGCCGCTCCACATAGATCAGAATCCCCCGCCTGCCTCCGCGTCGCCGACCGCTTTAATCGCAAACGCATAATCGTGCGCAATCTCGCGTAGGTGCTCGAACCGCCCGGCAGAGCCCGCATGTCCGGCGCCCATGTTCATCTTGAGCAACACCGGCCGGCCGCTCGTCGTGTGCGGGCGCAGCTTTGCAACCCACTTCGCCGGCTCCCAATAGGTGACGCGCGGGTCGGTCAGCCCTCCAGTCGAAAGCACGGCGGGGTAGGGGCGCGCGGCGATATTGGTGTAGGGGCAATAGGAAGCCATGTAATCGTAGGCGTTCACGTCCTCGATGGGATTGCCCCATTCCGGCCATTCTGGCGGGGTCAGCGGCAGCGACGTGTCGCTCATGGTGTTGATCACGTCGATGAACGGCACGCCCCCGATCACGCCCGCCCACAGATCGGGGCGCATGTTATTGATCGCACCCATCAGCAGCCCACCCGCCGAGCGACCCTCGGCGACGACGTTGCCAGCGCGGGCGTAGTTGCGGGCGATCAGCTCCTCGGCGCAAGCGACGAAATCCGTGAACGTATTGCGCTTAGTGAAACGACGCCCATCCTGAAACCAGGAAAAACCCATCTCCGAACCGCCGCGGACATGCGCGATGGCGTAAATCCAGCCGCGGTCGACCAAACTCAAACGCTGCGTCGAGAAGTCCGCGTCCATGGCGTAGCCGTAGGAGCCGTAGCCGTAGAGCAGCATGGGCGCTGTGCCGTCGAGCGGAGTTCCGCGCTTCATCAGCACGGTGATTGGCACACGCTTGCCGTCGGAGGCGGTCGCGAAGAAGCGTTGCGCAACATAGGCCGCTGGGTCGTGGCCGGAGGGAATCTCTTGCGTCTTGCGCAGCGTGCGCGTGCGCGCGCCCATGTCGTAATCGAACCATTGTGTCGGCGTGGTGGGCGATTCGTAGGTGTAGCGTTGGATCGCTGTGTCGTACTCGTAGCCGCCGGCGAGTTCGAGATAATAGGCCTCCTCCGCCAGTGCGATGGAATGCTCTGCGCCGCCGCGATGGCGCACGACGATGCGGGGCAGGGCGTTGGCGCGCTCGGAGTGGACGAGGAAATCCTTCTTGGCGCTGAGCCCCAGAATATAGCGGCCCGGTTCGTGGGCGATGAATTCCCGCCAACTCGCGCGTGCGGTGGCGCCCGGTGCGCAGCTCATCACCTTGAAGTCGACCGCGCCGTCTGAATTGCTCAGCACATACCAGCGTCCGTCCCAATGCGTGGGCGTGTAAAGGTGATCGGTTTCGCGCGATGAGAACAAAGTCGGCGCCGCGGTCGGATCGGCCGCGGGAATTGTGTAATATTCGGACTGCGCGTTGTTGCCGGCGGCGATCAGGATGAATTCGCGGCTTTCGCTGGCATAGACGTTGAGGAAGAAGCCTTCGTCGGGCTCGTCGTACACCAGCGCATCTTCGCCGCCGCGCGCGGGGCGGCGATAGATTTTCGCCGGCCGGCCGTTATCGTCGCGGAAGGTCCAGAACAGAAAGCGCGAATCCGGCGACCAGCAGAAATCGCCGGTGCAGTTCGTGACTGGGCTCGCCAACGTTTGCCCGCTGGCGAGGTCCCTCACATACACAGTGTAAATTTCCGATCCCTGCTCATCGACCGCGTAGGCGTAGAGAGCATGGTCGGGCGAGTGCGCTGCCGCGATCACCTTGTAGAAAGTCTTGCCGCGCGCCTGCTCATCGACATCGATCAGAACCTGTTCCGGTCCGTCCTGCCCGCGCGGGCGACGCACATATTTCGGATGCTGCGCGCCGATCTCGAAGCGGCGGTAGTACTCCCACGGGCCGTCCGGGGTTGGCACGGAAGAATCGTCCTCCTTGGTGCGTCCGCGCATTTCCTGATAGATTTTCTCTTGCAGCGCCCGCGTCGGCGCCATCAGCGCTTCGCGATAGACGTTCTCTTCGTCAAGATAGGCGCGGATGTCCGGGCGCAGCAACGAGGGATCGCGCATCACCTCCTGCCAGTTGTCGTCCTTCAACCACGCATAATTATCGGTGCGCGTGCGGCCCAGTTGCGTGATGGTCTTAGGCTCGATGCGGGCGACGGGGGCGGCGGGCGTTTCGGTCATGGAAGCATCCGTAGTGGCGCAAGCGGGGAGAACGGCGATGGCGGACGTGGCGGCGAGCATTTCACGGCGGTTCATGGGTTTCCCCTCATGTCAATCTGAGCAGCAGGGCTGTGGCGTCATCGCTCTTTTTGAAGCGGGGGTGTCGGTCGCCCCCGGAATCGGCGTTCTCGATCGCGCGTAGTTCGCGCCCTAACTCCTGCAATCCCTTGTCCAGCGCGGCGCGCACGAGGTCGGCGGCGCCGTAGGCGCGATAGCGGTCCGCGAGCGCCGAGAAGCCGTCGGTCATCAGCAAGACGTGCGCCGGGCGCGCGAGCTTCCACTCGAATGCACGCGCATGGTCGGCGCAAGCCGGGTCGAGGCAGAAGGTCCAGCGCGACCCAGGTTGGTTCAACTCAGCGCGCATGCGCCGCAACATGTCGATGGTCTCGCCGCGGCGGAGCAGGGGTTTGTGCTTGTCGACCTGCTTGGCGGCGAGAGCGCTCTCGTCGTCTGCGGCATCGTCCGGCCCTCCCGCTACGAACACAGCGCCTTCGGCGTCGAGCGCGAAGACTCGGCTGTCCCCGAGATCGAGCGCCGCTATCCCTGCTTCGGTCTCTTCAGCCAACAACAAAGACGAGATCGGCGATTGCCAGCGTTCGAATGGGCGTCCCTGGGTGATGTTGGCGAATGCCAATGCCGCAGTGGTGGCGATCTCGAACACCCCGAGCCACAGGTCCATGCCTTCCAATCCGTGCAATTGGCTATTCGCAAATTGCGCGATCCAACTTGCGTCGGAGGCGTAGGGGGTCAGTGGGGTGTCGTGCAGATCGGTTGCGCCATCGAGCACCCAGGCCCGCGTATCGGAGAATCCAAACGCATCGTCATTCTGCTTGGCGCGGTCGCCCGCGAGCGAGATCGATTCGACGGGGGTCAGCATCAGGCTGGGTAGAGCAGGCTGATATTCTCGGCGACGCAGGCCGGCCGCTCCTGGCCTTCGACCTCGATAGTGCATTGGTTCACCACTTGATAGGCGCCCGCGCGCATGTCGGCCGACAGCATGGTCACACGCATGCGAATGCGCCCGCCCACCGGCACGACATTGGTGAAACGCACTTTGTTGGAGCCGTAATTGATGCCGCGCCCGACGCCCTGGTACTGGACGATGTTCTTGGCCAGGAACGGGATCAACGACACCACCAGGAAGCCGTGCGCGATGGGGCTGCCCAGCTCCTTGGTCGCGCGTTCGACATCGACATGGATCCATTGGTGATCGCCGGTCGCGTCAGCGAAACGGTTGACGCGGTCCTGGGTGATTTCCAGCCAGTCGGAAACGCCAATCTCCTGGCCGACCAGGCTCGGCAGATCGGTTAGGGGGACTTCGCGCATGGGATGCTCCTTGCGGCTGCGTAGGGTCGCCAACCGCGCTTGTCCAGGCGGCTCATATTGGAGAGGGGAAGTTCTGTCGAAGATAGGGCCAGACGTTTTCGATAGGAGGCGGCGCCGTCAGCAGCGTTGTGTGGTCGGGGACGGCGACGCCCTGAAACCCTCCGCTCAGCGGCGGAGCCCGATAAATCAGCATGCGACCCGCTTGGGATTTCCCAAATCAGGGGTCAATGTCGTGGACGGCTGGCTTCACTCTTGTGCGGGGCTCGATTGGTCGCCTTGACCAATGAAATCCGTGGGCGCCGGGGAAAGTGTTTCTACCACCATGCCCTGATATGTTGCGCCGGCAGCGTTCGTGTTTCCCGCGGCCAGAGCGCTCGGCGCCATTTGCATGTCGAGCCGATGCGACGGCATGCTCGCGTAAGTCGCCGATGGATTTTCGCGAAGCGCGAATTGCTGATAGGCGCCCTCGATCAAATAGGCGACTTGCGCATCGCGTGCGGCGGCTGTCTCTCCGCCCAGAACGACGACGATGACGCGCCGCCCATTGCGCTCGGCCATGGAAGCGAGGTTGAAGCCCGATGCACGCGTGTAACCGGTCTTGATCCCGTCGACGCCTTCCACCTGGCCAAGCAGGCGATTGTGGTTGCGCCCGCCGCTGCGCCGCCAACTGAAGCTCGGGGTCTGGAAGTACGAATAATATTCAGGGAAGTCGCGCCACAGCGCCTGGCCGAGCAGGGCCATGTCGCGGGCGGTGGTGCGGTGACGGTCATCGGGCAAGCCGCTGGCGTTCGCAAAGCGGGTGTTGGCCATGCCGAGTTCGCGGGCGCGCGCGGTCATCGCCGCCGCAAAGCGCGCTTCGCTGCCTGACAGGCGCTCGGCGATCATCACCGCCGCATCGTTGGCGGATTGCACCACCAGAGCGCGGATGCTTTGCTCGACTGTGATCGAATCGCAGCCGCGCCGGCGGGTGCAGCGCACGCCAAGCTGAGAAGGCGGTTGCGCCACCGCGTGGCGCGAAGCAACGAGCCGGGTGTCCATGCTGATGTCGCCGCGCTCCAACGCGTCGAACAACAGGTAAAGCGTCATCATCTTGGTCAGCGAGGCCGGGAAGCGCGCCTCGTCGGCTTGATCCTCAAGCAATACCTCATTGGTGCGGGCGTCCATGACGATGGCTGCGTAACGGTCCCCGTCGGCCAGCGCCGGGGTGGCCATGCCCATCGCCAATAGCGCCCCGCCAAAAGCGAGGACCCTCCCGAGCTTTGAAAATCCCACAGACTTCATCTTGGTCCCATCCCGCAAGATCAGGGATAAAATCAGGCAAATACTGTGCCGCGCAGCTTACAGTTTCATTAGCAAGCGTTAAGGGCGGGTTTAGTTAACGGGTAAACGCGGGAATTTTCCACATTGTGCTGCAGTGCAGCAAAAAAGTGGTTGACTTCGCAAGTGCAGCATAACATATAGGGCCCTGCAACACGGCCCCCCCGCGGCCCTATTTGGAGACCTACACACATGGCGACGACCAAGACAGCCCGTTCAACCAAGTCGACGACTGACGCGTTCGAGCAGGTTGCCTCTGCTTCAACCGATGCGGTTCGTGAAAATTTTGACCGTGGTGTCGCGGCTTTTGCGGAAGTTTCTTCCTTTGGCAAGGAAAACGTCGATGCCGTGATCGCCTCGGCCGCCGCCACCCAAAAGGGTCTCGAGGCTCTGTCGGCGCGGACGGTCGCCTTCTCCAAGCAAGCCATGGAAAACCACGTTCACGCCGCCAAGGCGCTGATGACCTCCAAGAGCGTGCAGGAATTCGTGGAAAAGCAGAACGCCTACGCGAAGTCCTCGTTTGAGGCTTATGTCGCCGAACTGGCTGGCTTTTCCGAGCAGGCCTCCGGTCTCGCCAAGGACATGTTCCAGCCGCTGAACGAGCGCGTCAGCGCCGTCGGCAGCCTGATCCAAACCGGCGTCGCCCGCTAAGCAGCGCTCCGATTGGTTTTAGTTCAAACGGGCCCGGCCTCAGGCTGGGCCCGTTTTTCGTGCGCGCTCCTACCCCACCGGGGAAACTCACACCCATCCCCGGAGCGATGCGAAGCATCGATTCCGGGGGCCATGAACACAGTTGGCAAGGGATGGACTTGGCGCGGCGCGCCAATCAGGGAAAGGGTGAGCGTAACAAGTCCGAATGATCCGCGCCCTAGCGCAGCATAACAGCCTCACCCCTTCCATCCCGCACACCAATCCATAGATTGGTGTGCCTGGGCGGGAGTTCGGGCGATTCCCTCCGGTGCTGAAGGCGCTGTTCGATGAGCGACGAGTCCTGGAACGACGATGACGATCCGGGCCGGAAAGGCGGTCTCGGGACCCAGACGCTCACCCGCACCAAAAAGCCTTCGCTCTACAAGGTCCTGCTCCTAAACGACGATTACACGCCGATGGAATTCGTCGTTTATGTGCTGGAGCGCTTCTTTTCGAAGTCGCGCGAGGAGGCCACCACAATCATGTTGCATGTGCACCAAAATGGCGTTGGACTGTGCGGCGTGTTCTCCTTCGAGGTGGCCGAGACGAAAGTGACCCAGGTGCTCGATCTCGCCCGCGAGCATCAACACCCGCTGCAATGTACGATGGAAAAGGAATAGGTTTCGATGGCGACATTCTCACGGACGCTCGAGCATACCCTGCGGCGGGCGCTTTCCTTCGCCACCGAGCACCGCCACGAATTCGTGACGCTTGAGCATTTGCTGCTCTCGCTGATCGACGACGACGACGCCGGCCAAGTGATGCACGCCTGCAAGGTCGACCTCGACAAGCTGCGCTACAATCTAACTTCGTATCTGGAAAACGAGCTCGACAATCTCGTCATCCCCAACCGCGATCACGAGGAGCCGCGGCCCACGGCGAGCTTCCAGCGCGTGTTGCAACGGGCGATGCTGCATGTCGATTCCTCAGGCGGACGCGAGGTCACCGGCGCCAACGTGTTGGTGGCGCTGTTCTCCGAGCGCGAGAGCCACGCCGCCTACTTCCTGCAAGAGCAGGACATGACCCGCTACGATGCGGTGAATTACATCTCGCACGGCCTGCCCAAGCGCGCGGGCGCGGCGCAGCCCCGGCCGGTGCGCGGCGCTGGCGAGGAAGATGGAGAGCGCGTGGTCAAGCAGGGGCACGAAGCGCTGGCCGCTTATTGCACCGACCTCAACAAGAAGGCCAAGGAAGGCAAGATCGATCCGCTGATCGGGCGCGAGGCCGAAGTGCTGCGCTCGATCCAGATTCTGTGCCGGCGGCAAAAGAACAACCCGCTGCTGGTCGGCGATCCCGGCGTCGGCAAGACCGCGATCGCCGAAGGACTCGCGCGCAAGATCATCGAGCGGCAAGTTCCCGAAGTGCTGGCGGACGCGACGATTTTCGCGCTCGACATGGGTGCGCTTCTTGCCGGCACCCGTTATCGCGGCGATTTCGAGGAGCGCCTGAAAAGCGTGATGAAGGAGTTGGAGAACCATCCCAAGGCGATCCTGTTCATCGACGAAATTCACACCGTGATCGGCGCTGGCGCGACTTCCGGCGGGGCGATGGACGCCTCGAATCTGCTGAAGCCGGCGCTGCAATCTGGCCATATGCGCTGCATGGGCTCGACCACCTACAAGGAATATCGCCAGCATTTCGAGAAAGACCGCGCGCTGGCGCGCCGCTTCCAGAAAATCGATGTCAACGAGCCCTCTATCCCCGACGCGATCAAGATCCTGATGGGCTTGCGTCCGTATTTCGAGGATTATCACAAGGTGAAATACACCGACGAAGCGGTGAAGTCGGCGGTGGAATTGGCCTCGCGCCACATGGCCGACCGCAAATTGCCGGACAAAGCCATCGACGTGATCGACGAAGCCGGCGCCTCGATGATGTTGCTGGCGGCCAGCCAGCGCAAGCAGGTCATCGATGTCGCCGAAGTGGAGGAAGTGGTCTCGCGCATGGCGCGGATACCGCCGAAATCGGTGTCGAAGAACGATTCCGAAATGCTGGCTTCCCTGCACGCCGATCTGAAGCGCGTCGTGTTCGGCCAGGATGACGCCATCGATCAGCTCGCCGCCGCCATCAAGATGGCGCGCGCGGGGCTGCGCGAGCCGCAAAAGCCGATCGGCTGCTATTTGTTCGCGGGCCCCACCGGCGTGGGCAAAACCGAAGTGGCGCGCTCGCTCGCGAACGTCATGGGCATCGAGCTGCTGCGCTTCGACATGTCTGAGTACATGGAGCGCCACACCGTTTCGCGGCTGATCGGCGCGCCTCCGGGCTATGTTGGCTACGATCAGGGCGGGCTGCTCACCGACGGCGTCGATCAGCATCCTCACTGCGTGCTCTTGCTCGACGAAATCGAGAAGGCGCACCCCGATCTGTTCAATATCCTGCTGCAGGTGATGGATCACGGCTCGCTGACCGACGCCAACGGCAAGAAGGTCGATTTCCGCAATGTGATCCTGATCATGACCACCAATGCCGGCGCCGCGGACGCCGCTAAGCAAGGCATCGGCTTCGGCGCCGGCAAGAAGGATTTCATGAACGAAGAGGCGATCAAGAATCTGTTCACGCCGGAGTTCCGAAACCGGCTCGATGCTTCCATCCACTTCAACGGCCTGCCGCCGGCGGTGGTGCGCAACGTGGTGCAGAAATTCATCATCCAGCTCGAAGGCCAATTGGCCGAGCGCAACGTGCAGATCGAAATCACCGACCGCGCCGCCGATTGGCTCGCCACCAAGGGCTATGACGAAAACTTCGGCGCGCGGCCCTTGGCGCGGCTGATCCAGGAAAAAGTGAAAAAGCCGATGGCCGACGAATTGCTGTTCGGCAAGCTGAAGAATGGCGGCATCGTCAAGATCGACCTCGATCCCGCCGACAAGGACAAGCTGAAATTCAGCTACTCGCAGGAAAGCCGCGGGCTGCTCGCCTCGTTCGGGAGAAAGCCGGAGAAGGCGTAGTTTAGGAGGGTGTTAATGCGCCTCGCCGTTGTATTGTACACACTGGGCTTGTTTGCCTTGTCCGCAGCCCAGCAGGCGCAGGCGCAGGCTGGGGAAACCTATGAGAGGATAACGCGCGCGGAAGCGATATCCATGGATGCCTACATTGTTCCTCAGTGTGCTCAGGGTAATCGTCAAGTGCGGCGGGTCGGGATCGAGGAGAGCGCCTACCGCATGAAGGGTGACCGCGACCGCCGTAATGAAGGAACGCGTATCTTTATCGAGCACTACGAAGCTACAGGTTGCGGGCAACCAACTCGACGTTTGAATATCCAGGTTTTCGACGGTGGGTCACTGGCGCCCTCGCCGATATCGGCTCTCCTCCCGCCAGGTGGAACCGCAATCAGTCATGGTATCATGGCGGATGTATTTCGCCAGCAGGTCCCCATGCTTATGGCGACGCGGCATTCCGGCTGCCGCACCTCGCCTGACGGCAGCCCAATATTTCTGCTGACGGACACCAATATCGTCGAGGGCGTTCCCTTTACGACCGGAGGTGCATGGGCCGAGCGCTGGAGCTACCGAGCTTGTGACACGGAAAACTCAGTGGACATTGTATTCAGCTATGATGGCGATGGCGTTGTAATGATCATGCGCGGATTGATGATGGGGTCAACGCCGGTGCCGACAAACTGATGGCCGGCTCGCGTAAGACGACTTAACGCGTCGGAGCAAGGGGGCAGATTCATGTGGCGTATTTTTGCGATTGCGGCCGCTCTGATCCTGGCTGCGCCCAGCGCAGCTTCGGCGAGCACTGGCGCTGAAGTTCGCGCGCGCTGCGCGGCTACAGCGTGGGACGCCGCCACCTGCGGGAAGCTGGCGCAGATCGCCGATGCGCTTGTGGCGAGCGACGATGTCAGCGATGATCTCGCGCGCGATGTCGATGCGCTGCCAGTGGAGCAGCGCGTGTGGCTCGCTGACACGCTGGACGCCCTCTCTCGGCAGGCAGACGACGGCGAGACCGAAATCGGCGATGGCGAAACCGGCGATGGCTTCTCGACCATGAGCGTACCGGACGCCGAGGGGCGGCCGCGGCGACCACGGAATAATCCGTTAGCCCATGGCTTGAGAAAGGCGCGCGATTTCATCCGCAGCAGGCTCAGATGAGGCGCGCCGCGCTCAATGCGATGTCCGCGGGGGCTGCCTGACCACTAGAATCGCGCTGGCGCTTTTGGAGGTCCCACATCGGCCTTGCGCGCTGGCCCGCCAACAATTGCATTGACGCAACGAGCACCCTAGTATGGCTCCTGGAAGGGTCGTATGGGCGGGTTTTTCGGGGCTTCATGGCTGCTCCTGGCCGCGCCAGTCCTCACCTACGGACTGGGCTACGCCTATTTTGTCGCTTATTTCGGCTTCTTCGGTCTCGACGTGAAGGCCATGGCCATCCCTATCGAGCACTATTTCGCGCAAGGGGTCTTGAGCTTCCTGCTGGCGCTGCTGCCGCCGGAAGACGCGGATTTCGTGGGCATGTTTCCGCTGATCGGCGTCGTCCTGCTGGTGGTGGTGGTGCTGGCGCCGCTCGGGCGCTTCGCTAAATTCCGCGGCCTCGCCGCAACCCTGATCGCGGTTCCCCTGTTCGCCGTGACCACTGGGAACGCCTTTGTCCAGGGTCGCGCGGGCGCCGATGAAGTGCTTGACGGCCGGGCTTCGTATCTGGTGCTTGCCCAGCCCGCCGCGGCGCCAGACGCGGCGCTGGTTGCCGATTGTCCGGGGCCGAACCGCGCAGCCGACGAGGCGCCGCCGCAGGATCGAAGCGCTTGGCCAGCATTTTTCGCGCGCGCGAACCATTGTGGGTTGCTACACCGTGTCTGGCAGGATAGCGAAACGACTGTCGTTGCGGCCCATTGGTGTTGGCGTGCCGGCGGCGGGCAGAATTGCTCGTGGGAGGTTTTGCGGTTGCCCACCGAACAGNNGGCGGCGACCGTATTGGAAGGCGATAGGAGACAAGGAGGACAGCCATGAAAATGCGTACGACGCTAGGCGCCGCCTTCGTGCTCGGATTGGCGGGCGCGGGGCAAGTAGCGGCGGCCCAAACTCCAGCGAGCGACGCTGGCCAAGAGCAGGCGGCGGCTCAGGAGCACGCGGTTGTCACCGTGCTCGCCGTTGAAAGCGCGACGCCGCCACAGCCGGC
>DPWD01000064.1 GCA_003526465.1 Hyphomonadaceae bacterium | reverse complement strand
CGCGGCCACCATGCGCTCCACCGCGCCGCGCCGCAGCACGACATGCTGATCGAGAAACAGAAGCCACCGCCCGCTGGCGCTCGCAGCACCTGCGTTGGCGGCGTCGCCCGCGCTCCAGCCCGCATCGCAAACGACGAGCTTGACATCGCGCCGATCCGCCTGCAGCGCACGCAATTCCTTGGCGACAGCAGGTGAACAGCCGCTATCGACGATGACCAGTTCGTCTATCCACGGTTCCGAGAGCGCACCGCGCAGGCACAGTTCCAGCGGGCTTTGCCCTGACACGTGAGCGGCGCGCACCACTACGATAGCCGATACGCGTACAGCCAAGGCCGAGGATGCCTGCCGCTCGCGCTGTGGAAATTTGTCCAAGCTTCGCTCCCGCTGGCCCGACCGCGCCCCCAATCCACGCGATCCGCGGCGCCAGCGCAAGCCCCTCGCCTCCACCCTAACGCCTTGTTCATGCGGCTGCGCAGCCCGGGCTGTCGTTCAATGGAATGGCAGCGTCCGTTTCAGGAAACCGTCAAATAGCGGCACGGTGAACGCAGTGTCGCCGTGATTGGGGCTGTAGATCATGCCCTTGGCGATGAGCCCAGCTCGAACCGGGCCGAACGCGTTGACTTGTTTTCCCAATTTTTCGGCGATGTCGCCCGAGCGATGCGGACCCGAGCCAAGCTCGGCCATGGCCCTCAGATACCGCTTTTCAGTTGGCGTCAGCCGATCAAAACGCACACGAAAGAAACTCGCGTCCAACTCGTCGATAGCGTTCTGCGACGCCATGTCGACATCGCCGCGTGTGATGGGGGAGCTTTGCGCCGCCGCCCATGCGTGTTTGCCCCACTCCTGCAAGAAGTATGGATAGCGCTCGGTACGGCGCAGGATTTCTTCGAGCGCCGCCGGCTCATACGCCACGTTCAGTTTTTGCGCAGGCGATTCCAACGCGGCCCTTGCCGCTTCTGGCGAGAGTGCGTCGATCGGGACAAACGCAAACAAGCGCTCGGCATATGACTTCGCGCGCCCCGAGAGGCCCACGATTTGTGGTAGCCCCGCGCCAATGAGAGTGACTGGCAATTGCCGCTGTGCACAACGATGAAGGGCCGTGATGAGCGCGGCAAACTGAGCCTCAGGCACATATTGCAGTTCGTCGATGAAAAGGACAAATGCGGTGTTTCTTTCTTGCGCCGCCAATCCCACCGCCTCAAGCAGATCAGCAAGATCGACTTCCAGGTCGCCGGTGTCAGCGAGGCCCGGCTCACTCTCGAGTTCAAGGGATGCTTCCACGTCGCCAAACTTTAGCTTCATGGCGGAGATGAAACCCGCGAGCGCTCTGAGCGCACGCTTGGCGCCCTCGGCGGCGCCGTAGAGTCGGTTTAGCCGCAGCAGCGCCGTCCTTAGCGCTGGCGCCAAGATTCCCGGCAGCGAGCGGTCCTCTGGCGCCTCCATCCAGAGCGCAAAGTGCTTGTCCGCTTCGGCATGCACCCGCATTCTGTTCAAGAGCACGGTCTTTCCGACCCCACGCAGGCCAATGAGGATTGCGCTCTTCGCCGCAAGCCCGCCTCGGATGCGATCCAGGGCAATGCGCGCATCCTCCAGTATCTGATCTCGGCCCGCGAGTTCAGGGGGCGGCGCGCCCGCGCCGGGCGCGTAGGGGTTTTTCCTGGGATCCATTTATAGAGTTATTATGCAATATTATCCCAAATGAGTAAACTGAGATAATTTTTATATAACTCGTCCCATTACGCCCTCAGATCCGGCGCCAAGGCGTCCCGCGTCAGGCCCTCGATCGCCGCGCCGAGCACCATCACGTCCTGAGTTTCGCCCCCGCGGCGGCGCAGCGCCACCGTACCCTGCTCGGCCTCCTTCTTGCCGACTACGGCGATGATCGGCGCCTTAGCGATCGAATGCTCGCGGATTTTGTAGCCGACTTTCTCGTTGCGCAGGTCAAGTTCCACGCGCAGCCCCGCCGCGCGCATTTGCGCCGCTACTTCGCGCGCGTAGGCATCCGCATCCTGCGTGATCGTGGCGACCACCACTTGCACCGGGGCCAGCCACATCGGGAACGCGCCGGCGCAGTTTTCGATCAGGATGCCGATGAAGCGCTCGAGCGAACCGAGGATGGCGCGGTGCAGCATGACCGGGCGATGCTTGGCCCCGTCCTCGCCGACGAATTCCGCGCCCAGCCTTTCAGGCAACACGTAATCGTTCTGGATCGTGCCGCAGGTCCAGGTGCGCCCGATGGCGTCCTTCAGTTGGAAGTCAAGCTTGGGCGCATAGAAGGCGCCGTCGCCCTCGGCGATGACGGGCTCGACGCCGGCCCGGCGCGCCGCGTTCATGAGCTGCGCTTCGGCCATGGCCCAGAATTCGTCGGTACCCGCGCGCGGAGTCGGACGTGTTCCGAGCGTGATGTGGCTGCGCTCGAGGCCGAAATCGGCGTGGATAGAAGAGGCAAGCGCAATGAAGGACGCCACCTCCTCTTCGATCTGATCCTCGCAGCAGAAAATGTGCGCGTCGTCCTGCGTGAAAGCGCGCACGCGCATCAGCCCATGCAGCGCGCCCGAGGGCTCGTAGCGGTGGCAGGCGCCGAATTCGGCCATGCGCAGCGGCAGGTCGCGATAGGATTTCTGCCCGAACTTGAAGATCTGGATGTGGCCGGGGCAATTCATCGGCTTTAGCGACAATTCCTCGCCTTCCACCGTCTCGCACACAAACATGTTCGGCCGATAATTCTCCCAGTGCCCCGAGCGCTCCCAGAACACGCGGTCGAGCACTTGCGGCGTGCGCACCTCGACATACCCCGCTGCTTCAAGCCGACGGCGCATGTAGGCTTCGATGGTGCGCCATAGCGTCAGGCCCTTTTCGTGCCAGAACACCATGCCGCGGCCTTCTTCCTGCATGTGGAAGAGATCGAGCGCGCGCCCGAGCTTGCGATGATCGCGCTTCTCGGCCTCTTCGACGCGCTTGAGATAATCCGCCAGCTGCTGCTCATCGGCCCACGCCGTGCCGTAGATGCGCTGCAGCTGCGCACTGTTCTGATCGCCGCGCCAATAAGCGCCAGCGAGTTTCGTCAGCTTGAACGCCTTGCCGAGCCGGCCCGTGCTTGGAAGGTGCGGACCGCGGCAGAGATCGCCCCATTTGTCGCCATGGCTGTAGATCGTGATCGGATCGCCGGGCTTGATCACCTCGTCGATGGTCTCGGCTTTGTAGATTTCGCCGATTCCCCTGAAATGCGCGATCGCGGCGTGCTTCTCCCACACTGTGCGGACGATCGGCAGGTCGGCGTCCACGATCTCGCGCATGCGCTTTTCGATCTTCTCGAAATCCTCCGTCGAGAAGGGTTCGTCGCGCGCGAAGTCGTAATAAAAGCCATCCTCGACCGTGGGGCCGAACGTCACTTGCGTGCCGGGGAAAAGCTCCTGCACCGCTTGCGCCAGAACGTGCGCCGCATCGTGGCGCAGCACTTCCAGGCCATCGGCGGAATCTCGCATCACAAGCTCAAACTTGCCGCCGTGTTCCAGCGGACGCGTGAGGTCCCACCATTGGCCGTCTACCTTGGCGGCGACGACCTTCTTCGCGAGCGATTTGGAAATGCCTTCGGCAACCGCCAGCGGGGTGGTCGCGTCCGCATACTCGCGCACGGCGCCATCAGGGAAGGTAAGGGAAAGAGGCATAGAAAATTCTTTCAGAGATTAGCGTCCCCCGCCCCCTTGCGGGGCGG
>DPWD01000135.1 GCA_003526465.1 Hyphomonadaceae bacterium | reverse complement strand
GACTGGCGCACGGAATATCTCGCGCCGATCATTTCGGTGCGCGTAGTGGATGGCGTCGCCGGCGCGGTGGCGCATATCCGGGAGTATGGCTCCGCCCACACCGATAGCATCGTCACTGAAGATAAAGTGGCGGCGGAAGAATTTCTCTCCACGCTCGACAGCGCCATCGTCCTCCACAACGCCTCCACTCAATTTGCCGACGGCGGTGAATTCGGCTTCGGCGGCGAGATCGGGATTGCTACGGGGCGGTTGCACGCGCGCGGCCCGGTGGGGGCGCGGGAGCTGACGACGTACAAATATGTGGTGCGCGGGGATGGGCAGGTGCGGGGGTAGCGCCGTCCGAGGACCGCCGGCTTCCAGCCGGCAAACGGTGCTTTCACTTCTATGAACCTGCATGATTCATGTTGCACAAAGGTTCCGTCATTCCGGGTTTGCGAAGCAAGACCCGGAACCCAGGGGATCGTATATCGCGTCTGTTGCCCCTGGGTTCCGGATCGCGCTCCGCGCGTCCGGAATGACGGAGTAATTATAGTGGAACGTGGGGTTTACCGCACCGCGCCGCGCTCGCTCTCCAGAAACCGCTTCAAATTCCGCGCGGCTTGGCGGATGCGCTGCTCGTTCTCCACCAGCGCGATGCGCACGTAAGCGTCGCCGTATTCGCCGAACGCCACGCCGGGCGCCACCGCGATTTCCGCGCCTTCCATGACCCGCTTGGCGAACTCGACCGAGCCGAGGTGGGCAAAGCCCGCCGGCAATGGCGCCCAGCAGAACATCGAGGCTGAAGGCTTCGGCACTTCCCACCCTGCCTTGGCGAAGCTCTCGACCAAAACGTCGCGGCGGCTTTTATAGATGGCGCGCATTTCGGCGACGCAATCCTGCGGCCCGTTGAGGGCGGCGGCGGCGGCGACTTGGATCGGCGTGTAGGCGCCGTAATCGAGATAGGATTTCACCCGCGCGAGCGCTGCGATCAACCGCTCGTTGCCAAGCGCGAAGCCGACGCGGAAGCCCGCCATCGCGTAAGTCTTCGACAGCGTGTTGACCTCGACCGCGACATCGGTCGCGCCCTCAACTTGCAGCACCGAGGGCGGGGGGGCGTTGTCGTCGAAATAGATCTCCGAGTACGCCATGTCGGAGAGCAGGAAGAGGTCGTGCTTCTTTGCCAGCGCGATCGCCTCTTTGTAGAAGTCGAGCCCTACCGTTTGCGCCGTTGGATTAGCAGGATAACAGGTCACCATCGCGATCGGTTTCGGCACCGAATGGCGCACGGCGCGGTCGATGCCGGCGAGATATTGTTCGGGAGAGTTCGCCTCGACCGAGCGGATGACCCCGCCCGCCATGATGAAGCCGAAGGCGTGGATCGGGTAGGAGGGATTGGGGCTGATGATGACGTCGCCTGGCGCGGTGATGGCTTGGGCGAGATTGGCGAAGCCCTCCTTGGAGCCCAGCGTGGAAACGATCTGGGTATCGGGATTGAGCTTTACCCCGAAGCGGCGCTCGTAATAGCCGGCCATCGCCTTGCGCAGGCCGGGTATGCCGCGCGAAGCGGAGTAACGGTTGGTGCGCGGTTTGGCGGCGGTTTCGGCCAGCTTTTCCACGATATGGGCAGGCACGGGCAGGTCCGGGTTGCCCATGCCGAAATCGATAATGTCCACGCCCTTGGCGCGCAGCCGCGCCTTGAGCTTGTTGACCTCCTCGAACACGTACGGCGGGAGCCGCTTGATCTTGTGGAATTCGCTTTGCATCGCGATTCAGCATACACCCGCGCTTAAGCGTGACAATGCTGGCGCGCCCGCTTCATCACCGCTACTGGCTGCGCAAGAGGCGGAGAATCGTCGCGTGCGCATCCCTCCCAACTGGCCAGACCTTGTCGCCCGCTACGGCACGCCGCTAGCGATCTGCGATGTTGCCTTCGTGCGCGGGCAGTGCCGGCGCTTGCGCGCGGCGTTCGGTTTTTGCGATCTCTTCTATTCAGTGAAGGCGAACTACAATCCGTCCTTGGTGCGGATCGTGGCGGGCGAGGGGCTGGGTGTGGACGCGGTCAGCCCCGGCGAAGTGGAACTGGCGCTGCGTTGCGGTGTGGCGGCGCGGAACATCGTCTACGTCGAAAACAACATGAGCGACGCGGAGATGGAATTCGCGGTCGAGCGCGGCGTGCGCCTTGTTGTCGGCGCTTTGTCGCGGCTGAAGAAGTACGCGGCGCGCTATCCGGGCGCGAGCGTCGGCGTGCGTATCAACGCCGATGTCGGCGGCGCCCACCACGCGCGCGCGTTCACCGCGGGGCCGCAATCCAAGTTCGGCATTCATTTCTCACAGATCCCCGAAGCGCTGGCGATCGCGAGCGCGGCCAAGGTGCGCGTCGACCTGGTGCAGCAGCACATCGGTTCAGGCTGGCTGGACGAGGCGATTTTTGCCGAGGCGGTCGATATCATCCTGCGCGAGGCGGCGCGTTTTCCCGATCTCGAAACCGTGGATTTCGGCGGCGGCTTTGGCGTGCCGTACAAGCAAGGCGACCATCCCCTCGACATCGAGCGGATGGGGGCCTTGCTCAAGGCGCGCACGGAGGCATTCAAAGCGAACGCAGGGCGCAGCTTGCGTTTTGCGTTGGAGCCAGGGCGCTTCCTGGTGGCCGAGAGCATGGCCCTGCTTGCGACCGTGCAGGACAAGAAAGCCGGCTCAGACGGGCGCGTGTTTCTGGGGCTTGATGCCGGCTTCAACCAGCTCATGCGGCCGGCGCTTTACAACAGCCCGCACGAAATCTTGAACCTCTCCCATCCTGACGCCCCGCTCGCCGCCTACGACATCTGCGGCAATATCTGCGAGAGCACCGACTTCTTCGCCCGCGCCCGCGAAATTCCCGCCGCCGAGGAAGGCGATGTGCTCGCCATCATGAATTACGGCGCCTACGGGGCGGCGATGGGCAGCGTCTACAATCTGCGCGCGCCGGCAGCGGAGGTGTTTTTCGAGGGGCAGCGCTCTTGGCTAACGCGCGGGCGCGCGGGCCTTGAAGATATGCTGTCGAGCTTTGTGGAGTAGGCAGCGTCTTAGTCAGATTAACCAATGCGGTAAAATAAGGGGACGCCAGGTGCACCCTTGCCGAACATGACAGGGTCTGCATCTATTTGGCCTCAAGCCCGCATCATTAAAGTCACAAGGGGCTTTGAGACCCCGAGGCTATGGAGAAGAATAATGGACGGCGAGTTCGGCGGCTTTTGGGTGACGATGATCGTCGCCGTGTCGTGCATCACCTTTTTCGGCGGCATCGCAGCGATCATTTTGGGGCCGATTTGGCTCAAGGAGCGCACCAAGCGCTCGGCCCACGACCTGATCGCCAAGGCGCTGGAGCGGGGTGAAAACATCGATCCGGCTTTGATGCAAAAGCTGACTGAATCGATTGAAGTTCAACAGAAAAGTCCAAGAAAGACCCTCGGCAGCGCGGTCGTGCTTTTGGCGCTTTCCGCGGCGTTCGTCGGCAGCGGATTCCTGGACGACGGCATGTTGAACAGCAGCGATGACGGCGCCTTCCCCGGACTGATCCTGGGCGTGCTCGGGGCGGCCTTCCTGACGCTGGCTCTGGTGGACTACAACACTAAGAAAAAGGAAGGCTGAGTGGTGAAAAGTGGCCGCGCGGGGGGTTCTCAATCTGGTCCAGGCCAGCGAAGCCGCCCTGATCATCGCGGCGCAGGCCAGGGACCAGGCCGCCTTCGGCGAATTGGTCAAACGCCGCCAAGGCTGGGCTCGGGCGCTGCTGAGGAGAATGTGCGCGGGCAATGCGGCGGAAGCGGACGATCTGGCCCAGGATGCATTCATGAAGGCCTGGGACCGCATGGGTGATTTGGAGACGCCGGCGGCATTCGCCGGTTGGTTCAGGAGGATCGCAGTGACGACATTCCTGATGGCCAAGAGGCGCCAGAAGGCGATCTTCGAGGAGATCGACGACGCCTCTCCGATCGCTGCCGAGGATTCCACTCCTGAGGCCGCTGCAGGCGCAAAGATCGATCTGGAGCGGGCGCTGTCCAGGTTGTCGGACGCGGAAAGATTGTGCGTTACCCTTAATCACGGCGAAGGCATGAGCCATTCCGAGATCGTGGAAACCACCGGACTCCCATTGGGGACTGTCAAATCCCATGTGCTTCGTGGTACAGAGAAACTTCGCCGTTTGTTGGAGGCGGCCTGATGAGCGACTTTAACGCCTTTCTGACCCGGTCCTTTGCCGAGGCTGAGCACCCTGCCGACGACGGCTTCTCGCTGCGGGTCGGTGCTGCGGTCGCGCGCCGCGAAAGGGCGGCGCGGGCGCGGTCGGCATTGCAGACGGCCGGCCTTGGGCTTGGCATCGCTGTTGTCGGCTATGCAGGGCTCAACGCGTTGTTTGGCGCTGGGCAAGAATTGATCTCCACCGGTGGGCTTGAAGCGACCCGCGTGGTTGGCGCGTTCGATGAGCAGGCGCCGCTTGTGGCCGCCCAGGCCCAGGAAGCGGGCATTGGCTTCGTTCAATCGCTCGGCCTTGGCCTTACCCAGATATTGGTGATTGCAGCCGCGCTTCTTGGCGGAGCGGTTGCTTATCGGTCGGCCCAGGACTGAATCCCTCCTATCGGGCGATGAGGCTGGCGCGGGCTGGCCGCAGCCGCTAAGGCGATTGTGCACTGCAGCACGAGAGTTTTGCGCATGTCGCAGCACAGCGAAATCCGCCGCGTCACAGCGCCTGACATCCGCGCCCGCAAAGGCAAGGAGCCGGTGGTGTGCCTGACCGCCTATACCGCCCCGGTCGCCAGAATCCTCGACCCCCATTGCGATCTTCTCCTGGTGGGCGATTCCGTCGGCATGGTGGTGCATGGCTTGCCCAACACGGTGGGCGTAACGCTGGAGATGATGATCCTGCACGGCCAGGCCGTCATGCGCGGCTCTCAGCACGCCATGGTGGTCGTGGACATGCCCTTCGGGTCCTACGAAGCCAGCCCCGAAATCGCCTACGTCAACGCCGCGCGCATCCTTAAGGAAACCGGCGCGCAGGCAATCAAGGTGGAGTCGGGCCCTTCGATCGCCGCGACCATCGCTTTCCTGGTCGAGCGCGGCATCCCGGTCATGGGGCATGTGGGCCTGCGGCCGCAGGCGGTGAACGTGGATGGGAAGTTCCGCGCCAAGGGGCGGTCGAGCGAGGAGAGGGCTAAGGTCCTGGCCGAGGCCCGCGCCGCAGATGCCGCCGGCGCCTTCGCCATCGTCGTCGAGGGTGTGGATGAAACCCTGGCCCCGGAGATATCCGCCGCCATCGCGGCGCCAACCATCGGGATCGGGGCCTCGGCCCAGTGCGACGGCCAAATCCTTGTAACCGATGATCTTTTGGGCCTTTTCGAGTGGACCCCCAAATTTGTCCGCCGCTACGCCGACCTGAAAGGGGTTATCGACAAGGCGGCCGGGGCCTATGCAGCCGATGTACGGGCCCGCCGTTTTCCTGCCGCAGCTGAAACCTATGCGATGGCGGCTGCGCGCAAGCCGCAGCCGCGCGTTGCCCGGGGCGACAAGCGCGGCTAGCTTGCCGGCGATTTGGGGGCCCGGCCCGTTTTCGCGGCGCCGAAGGGCGAGGATTCTTGTCTGTGACTCACGA
>DPWD01000230.1 GCA_003526465.1 Hyphomonadaceae bacterium | reverse complement strand
GCGGCGTTCATGCTGGATCTGCACACGGGGGCGAATGGGTACACCGAAGTGAGCCCGCCGTTGCTGGTGAAGGATGAGGCGGCGTTTGGCACGGGGAACTTGCCGAAGTTTGAGGGCGACCTTTTTCAGACAATTGCCGCTGAGCCGGGCGTCCTCCCAAGTTTCTTGCGCGCGCGCGATGTTGCGACCGTCGAGTTAGGGCGCGCCCGAGCCATCAAAGAGTTGGCCGGTGAGGATGAACTGGAACGCAGGGCGCAAGAGGTGGTCGACGAAGCGACGCTAACACTACTCCGTGCTCGCCGCTTCCTCATCCCCACAGCCGAAGTCGCGCTCACAAACCTCGTCCGCGAGCAAATCCTGGACGAGCCCGCGCTCCCCATCCGCATGACCGCCGACACGCCGTGTTTCCGCTCCGAAGCGGGGGCTGCTGGCAAGGACACGCGCGGCATGATCCGTCAGCATCAGTTTCGCAAGGTGGAGCTGGTTTCCATCGTCGCGCCAGAGCACTCGCACCAAGAGCACGAGCGCATGACCGCGTGCGCGGAGGACATCTTGAAGCGCCTGGAGTTGCCGTATCGCGTGATGCTGCTCTGCGCCGGCGACATGGGCTTCGCCGCGCGCCGCACTTACGATCTCGAAGTCTGGCTGCCGAGCCAAGGCACCTATCGCGAAATCAGCTCCTGCTCTAATTGCGGCGATTTCCAAGCCCGCCGCATGAACGCGCGCTATCGCGACAAGGACGGCAAAGTGCAATTCGTGCACACGCTGAACGGCTCGGGATTAGCAATAGGCCGCACGCTGGTGGCGATTCTTGAGAATTACCAGAACGCGGACGGCTCAATCACCGTGCCCAAGGCGCTGGTGCCGTACATGGGCGGGATGGAGGAGATCGCGCGGTAATATGGACCGCCGGCGTCCTCGCCGGCATACCCGCAAACGCACAGGTTTGTGCAGGCTGAAACACCGTATGCCGGCGAGGACGCCGGCGGTCCATATTAAGGCGCCGCCAACAGCGCCAACATCTCCGCTCCGCCCATATCCCCCATCGCACCAAAATCCCCCCGCGCCTCCAGCGCCACCCCAAGCAGCGAGCGAAAAATCCGCCGCGGCAGCGTTTGCGCGCCGAATTGCTCCAGGTGCGGCGTGGTGAATTGTGCGTCGAGCAGCCTGAAGCCGCCGAAGCGCAGCCGTGCGGCCAGATGCACGAGTGCTGCCTTGCTCGCATCGGTCGCGCGCGAGAACATGCTTTCGCCGAAGAACGCCCCGCCTAAAGCCACGCCGTAAAGGCCGCCAACGAGCGCGCCATCCATGCGCGCCTCGACGCTATGGGCGAGGCCTTGACGGTGGAGCGTCACGTAGAGCGCGCGGATTTGCGGATTGATCCAGGTGTCCTCGCGGCCTTCGCCAGGCTCGGCGCAGGAATCGATCACCGCCTCGAAGTCGCGGTCTACGCTGAAAGCGAAGCGGTTCTGCCGCAGCGTGCGCGCAAGCCTTCGCGGCACATGGAATCTGTCCAACGGTAAGATGCAGCGCCATTCGGGATCGACTATGAAAAAGCTCTCGTCGCCGCGGCTCTCGGCCATCGGGAACACGCCGCGGCGATAGCAGGCGATCAGATCGGCGGTGTCGAACGGCTGCACGGGGACAGTGTGGCAGAGCGAGACGCGATCGTCATGGTGGGAGCGCAGTCCATTCCTCCCCCGCGAGCGGGGGAGGTGGCGAGCGAAGCGAAGCGGAGGGGGTAAGTGCAGTGCGAGCCCGCCCCCTCAGTCATCGCGTTTTGCGCGCTGACAGCTCCCCCGCGCACGGGGGAGCAAACTACCCCCGCCTTCCCACCGGCACATAATCGCGCTTCGGCGCGCCGGTGTAGATCTGCCGCGGACGGCCGATCTTCTGGCTATCGTCCTCCATCATCTCGGTCCATTGCGCGATCCAGCCGACCGTGCGCGCGACCGCGAACAGGACCGTAAACATCGAGGTCGGAAAGCCCATCGCGCGCAGCGTGATGCCGGAATAGAAATCGATATTGGGATAAAGCTTGCGCGAGACGAAATATTCGTCGTGGAGCGCGATCTTCTCCAATTCCACCGCCACCTTGAGCAGCGGATTGTCCTCCGCGCCGACTTCCTTCAGCACCTGGTGGCATAGCTTCTGCATCGCCACCGCGCGTGGATCGTAATTCTTGTAGACGCGGTGGCCAAACCCCATCAGCCGCACCTCGGAATCCTTCTGCTTCACCTTGGCGATGAAGTCAGGGATGTTTTCCGGTTTGCCGATATCCATCAGCATCTTCAGCGCCGCTTCGTTGGCGCCGCCATGGGCGGGTCCCCACAAGCATGCGATGCCGGAGGCGACGCACGCAAACGGATTGGCGCCGGAGGAGCCGGCCAGGCGAACAGTTGAGGTCGACGCGTTCTGTTCATGATCGGCGTGCAAGATCATGAACACGTCGAGCGCGCGCGCCAGCACCGGGTTGATCTTGTAATCCTCGGCCGGCACCGCAAAGCACATGCGCAGGAAGTTCGAGGGGTAGTCGAGTTCGTTGCGCGGGGAGACGAACGGTTGGCCGATCGAGTATTTGAACGCGCGCGCCGCCAAGGTCGGCATTTTCGCTATCAGGCGGTGGCTGGCGATGACGCGCTGCTTCTCGTCGTCGATGTCGGTGGAGTCATGGTAGAACGCCGAAAGCGCGCCGACCGTGCCCACCATAATCGACATCGGGTGCGCGTCGCGGCGGAAGCCCTCGAAGAAGCGGTCGAACTGCGCGTGCAGCATGGTGTGGTAGGTGATGTCCCGAACGAAGCGCTTGTACTCAGCCTCGCTCGGCAACTCGCCGTTGGCGAGCAGATAGCAGACCTCGAGGAACGTCGAGTGTTCGGCCAATTGGTCGATCGGGTAGCCGCGATAGAGCAGCACGCCCGCATCGCCATCGATATAGGTGATCTGACTTTCGCAGCTGGCGGTGGAAAGGAAGCCGGGATCGAAAGTAAAAGCGCCGGACTGGCCGTACAGTTTCCGGATGTCGAGCGCGTCGGGACCGACCGAACCGCCATACACCGGCAATTCGATCTGCCGGCCATTGTAGCTGAGCGTTGCCGCGGCCTTCTTCGTGAGCTTGCTTTCCATCGCCATCACCTCGTTCGATCCGCCAGCCGCGCGAGCGTTTCCTCGCGGCCCAGCAATTCCATACTCTGGCCCAGGTCCGGCGCGGGAGCGCCACCCGTGAGCGCCGCCCGCAAACCGGGGCCAATCTGGCCCATACCAACACCCTCGTCGGTAGCAAAAGCCTTAAGAAGCGCCGCCAAAGCGCTGTTCTCCCATAAAGTCGTTTCCGCCAATCGCGCCGAGAGGCGCGAGAGCCTAGCCTTCATATCGGGATCGATCAGCGCCAGCGCAGCCTCCGTGAATGTCAGCGGCCGTTCAGCGACAAGAAAGCGCGTCATGTCTGCTAATTCCGCGAGCGTCTTTGCCCGCTTTTTGAGCAGCGGAACCGCCGCGGCGATGCGCGATTGAACCGCTTGCGGAACACTCCAGTCGCGGTGCGCGGCGATGAAGTCCAAGATCAGGCGCTCGATGCGTGTATCGTCGGCCCCCTTGAGAAAATGCGCGTTGACCGAATCGAGCTTGGCGAAATCGAGGCGGGCCGGCCCGCGGCCGATTTGCCCGAGCTCGAATTGCGGCGCTGCCTGTTCCTTACTCAGGATGTCGTCGTGCCCAGGACTCCAGCCGAGGCGCATCAGGTACGCGTTCATCGCTTCGGGCAAATAGCCCATATCGCGCCATTCGTGCACGGCCAGCGAGCCGTGGCGCTTGGAGAGCTTCTTGCCGTCTTCGCCGTGGATCAGCGGCACGTGGGCAAATTTCGGCGCCTCCCAGCCCAGGGCCTGGAAGATCGGGATTTGCCGCGCCGCGTTGGTCAAGTGGTCGTCGCCGCGGATGACGTGTGTCACGCCCATGTCATGATCGTCGACCACCACCGAGAGCATGTAGGTCGGGTTGCCGTCGGCGCGCAGCAGCACGAGGTCGTCGATCTCACGCGCCTGGATGCGGACTGGACCCTGCACCAGGTCGTCGTTCAGTACCTCGCCAGAATCGGGCGCGCGCAGGCGCACCGTGCAGGGTACATCCGGCGCCGCGCCGCCGTCGCGCCAGGGGGAGCGC
>DPWD01000289.1 GCA_003526465.1 Hyphomonadaceae bacterium | reverse complement strand
CGCGTCGACGCGGGCGCGCCGGGCTTGTCCTGCCGTCCGGCGCGCGCCCAGAAACTGTCCTGTGCGCTCGCATTCATCGCGACCGGATCGATCGCCTCAAGGCAGGCGCCGCCGATCGCCTCATAATCGCGCACCGCCAGCCGACATTCGGCGCAGAGCGACAGATGCGTCGCAATGACGACGCCGCGCGCTTCATCAAGCGTGCCCGCCGCATAGGCGGCGAGCGTCAAGGCCTTGGGATGATGACGAATATTATCGNNTTCCTTTCTGATCTTATCAAAGGCAAGTCTGAGGCGCGATTTCACGGTGCCAAGCGGCAGGTTCAGGCGTTCGGCGATTTCGGAGTGAGCTAGGTCCTCAACGAAATGCAGCCGCACCACTTCATATTGCGCCGGCGGCAGCGCGCCAAACGCCGCCCGGATGCGCTCATCGCGCGAGGATCTCTCGATCTGGGCGTCCGCCAGCGGTTCGTTCTCCGGCGTGAAGGCGGGAACCTCAGGATCGAGCGCCGGCCGCGCCGCGCGCCGCGCCGCGTCAATCCGCAGGTTGCGGGCGATCGTGAATATCCATGTCGAGGCCGACGCCTTCGACGCATCGAACAGTTTCGCCTTGCGCCAGACTTTCAGCATCGCCTCCTGGGCGAGATCGTCGGCAAGGTCGGCGGCGGCGGCAAATGCAGCGCCGACATTGCCCGCCATGAGTCCGCCAAACAGCCGCGCCGCGCCAAGCTCAAGCACGCTGCCCGCGCGCGCAAGCCACAGATACGAGAGAACACCGCCGACAAGGCCAGCGACAAGGATGGGCTTGCGCCCCACACGGTCGCTCAACCGGCCCCAGAACGGCGAAGAAACCAGCTGTCCAAACGAATAAGCGCCCATGGCGATGGTGGTCGCCGAAGCCGAAGCCCCCAATTCCAGCGACAAAAACGGAAACACCGGCAAGAACACGCCGAAGCCAGTCATGCCAATCAGCACCACGCCGATAAGGGCGGCGAGCGAGGCCGTGTTTGCTTTCATTGGGGGTGGTTAGGCGGGTTTGGGGCGCGCGGGAAGGTTGGATGGTGTTTCAGGCGGGGGGGGCGAATGACGACCCTCGCGCCAGTTCGCGCCGTTCGGTAACCGAGGCGCTCGGGCGCGGATTCGCCGGGAGCAGCCATTCGAGACAAGAACGGCGAACGGCACCCCTTCAAGGTGAGGTAGCGGAGGCGCAAGAAGCAATACGCTCACCTAAGCTGTTCTGGCCACGCGGAAGCCGAGGCTGAGACCGTGATCGGAGGAGTCGTAGCTGCTGCGCCGAACAGCGGAGCGGAGGAATTCGGCTCGGGAAAGCCAAGAACCGCCCCGAAAAACGTGCTTCGAGCCGCTCCCATCGATCCATGCTGAACCGTCGGTGGGCGCGTCGTTGTAATCGTCATGCCAGTGGTCTTCGCACCACTCGTCGACATTGCCGTGCATATCGTGCAGGCCGAAGGCGTTCGGGGGAAACGAACCAACCGGCGCCGTTGCGTTGCTACTAAAACGTGCTTCGTCGGGCCCAATGGTGTCGCCGGTCGAGAAAGCAGTCGCCGTGCCGGCGCGGCACGCGTATTCCCACTCTGCCTCGCTTGGAAGCCGATAACCGCCGGAAGTCTTGCTGTTGAGCCAGGCGATGTAGGCTTGCGCGCTTTCCCATGTGACGCTGACGACGGGGCGGCGGTCGCGGCCAAAGGGGCGATCATCAGGCCGAGCCAGTGCAGCGCCCGCCGCGACTGCCGCGTCCCACTCAGCGAACGTGACCGGATACTTTCCCAATTGGAACGCCCGTATAGTCACGCGGTGCTGGGGACCTTCGTTGGCGTTTCTCGCGCTTTCGCTCGGGGGCGAGCCCATTATAAACTCGCCCGCTGGAATGCTGATCATGGCAGGAACCGCAACGAGAGCTAAGGCGCTCAACAATCGATCGGTGTCGGCTTTCACCTTTGATCCGGGGCGTACCGTGGCGGCGTTTCGGCTCAACAGCGGATGCAGACTTGTGGGTATCTCTTTCGCGCGCGGCAAGTGCGCGCCATTGACCAGCACCGGCACCACGCGCAAGTCCACCGCTGCGAGCGCCAATTCAACCTCGACACGTACCCAGTCGTATGGGTTTTCCAACCGCTTTCGCCCACGCTCGTCCTTTGCCTTCGCCCATTTAGGGCCGATCACGATCAGCGCGATCTGGCAGCGCGGGAGGATACCTTTAATATGCGCGCCAAAGTCTGCGCCGAGGGGGATGTTGTCCACATCCTTGTAGAGGTGACTCTCACCGATGCGCGCGGCGAGAGCCTGGTACAAGTCGTCCGCGTCCTTCTTGCTGTCATCGCGTCGATAGCTGATGAAGATCGCTTCGCCCGCCATTTTTCTCCTCGTCGATGGAACGCAACTTGCTTGGAGCCCATTCGCCAGTCGAGCGTCTGCTTCGGGCCACCGACCGCCCCTTTGCCATTTTTCCCAACTGGCAGGGTCGATCAAGACCTGCCGGTCGGGGCAAACCCGCCCCCCCCTACGCCCCCGCCCCGATCGGCGCCGGCGCGTTTGGATTGAGATACGGGCGCAGTTCCGCCCATGGGATCAGCACTTCGGTTGCGCCGTCGACGTGGCTGCCGCCGAACGAGAGCGGGGGGAACAACAGCGTCAGCCCGCGTTCGCCGATGACCCAGAGATGCGGCTTGGTGGCGGTTTCGAACACGTCGCGCTCGGGGGGAAAATCCGGGTAGTCGCTGAACTGGCGCGAAATTTCGCGCACCGCGCGCTGGGTAAGGAAACGCTGCCAGCCGGAATCGGGCGCGAACACGTCGTTCTCCGCCAGCGCTCGGCGTTCCTTCATCATCACGTTCACCGCGCGCAGCGTGCTCGATGGCGTGGCCGCTTGCAGCTGGTCGGTCGAGTAGGTGAAGCGCACCGAGATAATATCGGGCCCGGCGAAGGCGATGGTGTAATCGACGATCTCGTTGGTGGCGTCCTGCAGGCGAAATTGCGGCTGCTGGGCCACCATGTCGTTGAAGGCGCGCACTTCGGGAGTTTGCGGTCCATCGATGCGCGGGAAACGGATGTCGCGCACGACAGCGTGCTCATCGCGCCCGGTGGCCGCCGCGATCGAAGCCGCAACCGGCGCTGCGTCGATCAGTTCCAAGCGCTGAAAGGTGTAGCCGCCCATCTCCTGGATAGCGCTGCGCGCTTCCTGCGCCCGCGCGCGCAGGCGGCTTTCGAGGCACTGCGCCTGCGCGG
>DPWD01000104.1 GCA_003526465.1 Hyphomonadaceae bacterium | reverse complement strand
GCGGCGTATCAGCACGCGGCGGCCTCCTAGGCGGGCGCCGTTCAGCCGGCGCCTCGGCTGCGCTCATCTAAGGCCCATGCCCGCGCCGGACGCAAGCAAAAGCCGAACCCTTCGGCCTTAGTGATCGAGGCCGGGCCCGAGCGGGGTGTCCTCGCGGCGCTCCCATCCCGTATCGGGGTTGCGGCGAGTCATCATGGCGCCCAGGAGCGTCAAGGCAATGATGATCCCAGCGGCAACCAGAAACCAGAAGAACATTTTGCTCTCCAAATGGGCTTCCTCTCGGCCAGGAAGCCTTGGGCGCCCATTCATCCGACACCGGACTTCCCGGCGAGGGATGTATCAATATGGGCGTTAAGCGCTACAATTACCACAGATTTGCTTCGAAATAAGGTCCTTACCCGCCACGCGCGAGCAACGGCTTCGTTTCCCCGGATTCCGACCGCAGGGCTTAGGCCACAAGCTCGGGATCGAGCCTCCCACGCTGGAACATGATGGCAAGCAAAGCCGCCGACGCGGGGAAGGTGAACGCCCACAGGGACGCTGCATAGATCATCCAGTGATAATACATCTGCAGCGCCAGGAACGGCAGCAGCATCCCGTTGGCTATCAAACAGCAGCGCGCGACGCGCGCGGCGGGTTTGCCGCGCAGCGCAAATCCCGCGAACAGCGTGGCCAGGCTCATGAAACTGTAGCCGAGAATATCGACGGAGTAGAAGAACGAGTCGAACGGCGTGAAGACGAGCACTTCCATGCCCTCTGTGTCGTTCCGCGCCAGCCGCGGCGCAACCAGCGTCAATTGCACGTAATATACAATGCTGATGAGCGCCGCGTAGATCGTAGCGAAAGCGATGGCTGCGTGGCTCAAGACCCTTCGCGGCGGCGACACGGTCTGGTGCACCGCGATCATCAGAGTGAGAAACGCGGGCGCCAGCAACAAGGACGGCGTGAGCAGCAGCGCCAATCCCAACGGCGTGCTGGCGCTCTCGGGACCGCCGCTGGACCCCAGCCAACCTTGCCATTCAGCTAATTGCACCAAGACGTAGACGATGCTGAAGAGCGTGCATATCGCCGCCGACCAGAACCCAAGCCGCTGTGTCGCCGAAATCATCTGCAGCACCGACCGCGCTAGACCCGCACCGCTTCGGCCACCCTAAACGTCAACGCGTCGCCATCGGCCTCGCGCACGGTGACATACTCGCCAGGGCGCAATTCGTGGGCGCCGAGCTTGAACAGCGGCTCGGCTGGCCCCTCGTCTTCCTCGTCGTACCAGAAGTACCAATTGTCGCCGCGGTGACGCAGCCAGCCATCGGCTGGGGTTTCGAGCGGATGGAAGCGGCGCACCGTGCAGTGCTCGCGTTTTTCGCGCCAAAGCGCGGGATCGAGCTTGCCAGACGCGTCCAGCGGCGCATGAACGACGTAGCCGTACTGATCGTTCCCATCAGGAAAACCCGCGTCGGGGTTGCGGCCAAGACGAAGAATTATGCGTGTCAGACCAAGCATCGGGCCCTCCCATCGGCGTACCCCGCTTATCCCCGCCTTAGCCCCATACTACATTGAGGCAGCGCAACAGAGATGATTCGCATGCCCCGGCCGGCCCGCACTCAGATATCAGCAAAGGGCGAGGCGCCGCGCGCCTGGCAACGCATGCTGTCCGGGCGCCGCCTCGATCTCTTGGACCCCTCCCCGCTCGACGTCGAGATCGAGGACATCGCCCACGGGCTCGCGCGGGTGGCGCGCTGGAACGGACAGACGGTGGGCGCGAATGCGTTTTCCGTCGCCCAGCATTCGCTGGTGGTGGAGGAGCTCTGCCGCAAGCTGGCGCCCGACTGGGACAAGAAGCGCCGGCTGATGGCGCTCTTGCATGACGGGCCGGAATACGTGATCGGCGACATGATTTCCCCGTTCAAGGCAGCCCTCGGGCTCGACTACAAGGCCTTCGAAGCGAAACTGGAAGCAGCCATCCATCTGCGCTTTGGCCTGCCAGCGGTGACGCCCCCGGCTGTCAAGGGCGTGATCAAGCGCGCCGATGTGATCTGCGCCTATTTCGAGGCGATCCAGCTCGCTGGCTTCAAGGAAGAGGAAGCGAAACGCTTCTTTGGCGCGCCCCCGCGTGGCGTGAGCCTGAAACTCAAGCCGCAGCCGATCTCCCAAGTGCAGGAAGCTTTCCTGAAACGCTTCCACATATTGCTGGAGCCGGCCTAAACTCCCACCCATGTCCATTATAGTTTGTCCCCTCTCGCGCGCACCGCAGATCGCGCACGAACGAAACCCGTCCCATGTCGTCAGCCTGCTCGATCCCGGATCGGTGTTCCCGACGCTGCACGGCTTTGGAGCGGACCGGCACCTACGCGTCGGCGTGCATGACATCGAAGCCGACGAGGCGGGCTTAGACGCTGTGTGCGACAAGCGCATCCGCACCATCCTCGATTTCATCGGCGCTTGGGAACGCGACGCGCCTATCCTGATCCATTGCTACGCCGGCATTTCCCGCTCCACTGCGACCGCTTATATCACCGCCTGCGCGCACAACCCGCACCTGAACGAAAGCGAAGTCGCGCACGCACTGCGCGCTGCTTCGCCAACCGCGAGCCCCAATCGCCGCTTCATCGCCATCGCCGACGCCGAACTCGGGCGTGGCGGGCGCATGAGCAAAGCCATCGAAGCGATCGGTCGCGGCGGCAACTGGTACGAAATCGGCGAGGCCGCGCCGTTCACCTTGGCGTTGGCTTGATGGGCGTGGGCTGTTGACCGCGCGCGTTGTCATCGGGCTTTCCGCGGCGATCGTGGCGGTCACGGAGGAAGCGCCCTACGTCGTGGTCACGCGCGAGGCGGGGGAAATGGCCGGGCTTCCCTTCGGGCCGTTCGATCCCGCCGGCGACCGCACGCTCGAGCTGTCCTTGCGCGGTTGGGTGCGCGAGCAAACCAGCTTCGAGATCGGCTATGCCGAGCAGCTCTATACGTTTGGCGACCGGGGCCGCGAAACGCCCATGCCGGAGACGAAAGGCGCTGACCGCCTCATTTCCATCTCCTATCTGGCGCTCACCCCGTCGCGCGCCACCTTGCACCGCGCCGGCGCGCGCTGGCGCTCGTGGTACGACTTCTTTCCTTGGGAGGATTGGCGGCTTGGGCGGCCATCGGCGATCGATGCTGCCATCGCGCCATCGCTGCGCGCGTGGGCGGATAGCG
>DPWD01000020.1 GCA_003526465.1 Hyphomonadaceae bacterium | reverse complement strand
GCCTGCATGCCGGTGGCGGCGATCGAGAGTGCGCGCATGGGGACTTATGCTTCCTATTGGCCGAGTGTCTGGATCGCGCGCTGGCGCAATTCGTCCGCACCCGAAACCATTCGGGCGGCAGATTGATAGGCGCGCGATATTTCGATGAGCCTGGTGAGCTCGATGACGGGCCGCACGTTCGATCCTTCCAGCGCGCCTTGCACGACAACGCCTTCGAACGCTTGGCTCGGTTGACCTTGCGCGTCCCAAAGGTTGTCCCCGACCTTTGAGAGCGCGCCAGGCGCGGCAAAGCGCGCCACGCCAATGCGGCCGGCTTCGACGCCGGCCACCCGTATTGCGCCGTCGCGTCCGATCACAGGGCTTTCGCCCTGCGGATCGAACACGATCGGCGCCCCCCCGGAGTTGAGGACGGCGCGGCCATCGCTGGTCACCAACCGTCCATCCCCCGTAAGCGACAACGCGCCATCGCGCGTATAAAGCGGCCCCGAAGGGCCTTCGACCATGAAGAAGCCGGCGCCTTCGAGCGCCACATCGAGCGGGTTTCCCGTCATCGCGATAGGGCCTTGGCCCATATCGCGCATCAAGGTCACATCGCGCACGAAATAAATATCCTCCGGCTCGTCAAGCGCATGGGCGCTGGTGCCGTCCTCGAATTCCATCACCAGCGAATCGGCCTTGAAGCCCGCTGTCGCTACGTTGGCGAGGTTGTTCGCGGACATCTCCATACGCCGTTGCAGCACGCGTTGCGCCTGCAGGCCGAGCATGAGGGCGTTATCCATCGTGGTTAACCATGCAAACCCGGCGCCATGCCAGCGGCCGTTGATTTTTAGGCTTTTGCGCTCCCGAGAATGGTGAATACAGCGCCGGTTTTTGCCGGGGCGCCGGCAAGTTTTGCCGGGTCTGCACCAATCCTTAACCATGGATTGCGACCAAGGGAGATCGAATGAGGATTGGCGATTCCGCATGCTTGGTTTTCTGAAGAAGAAAAAGAAGGACGCGCCGGCCGAGGAGGCCGATGCCGAAGGCGCCAAGCCGGAAGCCGCCGCTGAGGGCGAGGGCGCCGAAGGCGAAGCGCCGGTTAAGAAAAAGCTCTCCGGCAAGACGCTGATCCTGTTCATCGTGCTGCCGGCGGTGCTGGTGCTCGGGGGCGGCGGGGCTGCTGCCTACATGTTGTTTTTCAAAGGCGGCGGCGCCGAGCAGCACGCTGAAGCCGATGCCGGGCACGAGAAAGCCAAGGGCGGCGGTCACGGCGGGGAGGGCGAAGCGGGAGAGCCGACGCCAGGTCCCAACGGCACCACGATCACCTACGGCGAAGGCGTGACTTTTGTCAGCATCCCGGAAATGCTGGTGAACATCACAGGGCCAGACGGGCGCCCGGCCTACCTCAAATTGCGCCTCACCATGGAGGCGCCCGATGAAGCCGCGGTGACCGCGCTCACTGAACACGTGCCGCGCGTGATCGATCAATTCAACAGCTTCCTGCGCGAATTGCGGACCGAGGATTTGGCGGGCTCGGCGGGCGCTTATCGGTTGCGCCTGGAATTGCTGCGCCGGGTTAACCTGGCTATTGCGCCTTCGCAGATCAGCGCCGTGCTGATCGAAGAAATGCTGGTGCAATGACATGAGCACCGAGGCGGCGGCGGGCGTCGAGTGGGAGACGGGCGACAAGGAAGGCGCCGCCGAGGGGCTGGAGCCCGCCGTTGAGCGCATCCTCAATCAGGACGAAATCGACAGCCTGCTTGGCTTCGGCCTCGCCGAGGAGGCGGCCGACAACAAGAGCGGCGTGCGCGCGATCATCAATTCGGCGCTGGTTTCCTACGAACGCCTGCCGATGTTGGAGATCGTCTTCGACCGCCTGGTGCGGCTGATGACCACGAGCCTGCGCAACTTCACATCCGACAATGTCGAGGTCAGCCTCGATCAGATCACTTCAGTGCGCTTTGGCGATTATCTCAACTCGATTCCGTTGCCGGCCATCATCGCCGTGTTTCGCGCCGAGCAATTGGACAATTTCGGCCTCGCCGCGGTTGACTCCAATCTGATCTATTCGATCGTGGACGTGCTCCTGGGCGGCCGGCGGGGCGCCGCCTCCACGCGCGTCGAGGGCCGCCCTTACACCACCATCGAGCGCATGCTGGTGACGCGCATGATCGAGGTGGTGCTGGCCGACGCCCGTCAGGCGTTCGCGCCGCTCACCGACGTCACCTTTACGCTCGACCGCATCGAAACCAATCCGCGGTTTGCGGCGATCGCGCGCCCGCCCAACGCGGCGATCGTGGTGAAGTTGCGCATCGACATGGAAGATCGCGGCGGGCGTCTAGAATTGCTGCTGCCGTATGCGACGCTCGAGCCGATCCGCAAAATGCTGCTGCAGCAATTCATGGGCGAGAAGTTCGGCCGCGACAATATTTGGGAAGGCCACCTCGCCAGCGAACTTTGGGCCACGCAGCTGGAAGTGCGCGCGCTGCTCGATGAAATGTCGCGGCCGTTGCGCGATGTGCTCGACCTCAAAGTGGGGGAGACATTGATGCTCGACGCGCCGCCCGATAGCCCGGTGATTTTGAAATGCGGCGACGTTGAATTGGCGCGCGGCAATGTCGGGCGCATGGGCCACTCTCTGGCGGTGCGGCTCGACAAGCAGATCGCACCCGCCGCCCAACACGCCGTGATGAAAGTAGGAGCCAAGACATGAGCCCGATCGCATTCGCCCTGGAAATTGTGCTTGCTCTGATGCTGGCTGCTTGCCTGTTCTCGTTCTGGCGGCTTGACCGTAAACTGGCAGCGCTGCGCTCGGGGCAGGATGGCGTGCGCGCCGCCGCCGCTGAACTCACGCAGGCGACATTGCAGGCCGAAGTCGCAGTGCGCGCACTTCGCGCCACCGCTAGCGAAGCCGGGCGCGACTTGCAGGCCCGCATCAACGATGCGCG
>DPWD01000175.1 GCA_003526465.1 Hyphomonadaceae bacterium | reverse complement strand
CGGCGCCCGCCGCCGCCAATGACCCAGCCGCGCGCGCCTGTCCCATCATGACTTCTCCATAATATCGAGCGGCGCGCCGAACTTTGTGCGTTGCAGCACCTGCCTAAGCGGTGTTGCCGCAAGAGCTGCTGGCGGCTCAACCGAGCCCCAGCGTCGCGCGCAGCTGCGCCGGATTTTTCCTCGCCTCGCGCAGCGCCCGCAGCGAAAGCGCTGCGTCCCGCTTGGCCAGGCGCTTGCCGTCTTCGCCCAGGATCAGCCGGTGGCAGCGATAGCGCGGAATCGGCAAATCCAGCAGCCGCTGCAACAGCACGTGCAGATGCGCGGCGTCACGCAAATCTTCGCCGCGGATCACGTCGGTCACACCTTGCTGCGCGTCGTCCCACACCGAGGCGAGGTGATAGGAGGTGGGAAATTCCTTCCGCGCCAGCACCACGTCGCCATGGCGCTCAGGTTCGGCCCGCACCGCGCCGGTCTCGTCCTCGAATTCAAGCTCAGCATAGGCGGGCCCCAAAGCCGCACGCGCTTGGTTGAGCGAGAGCCGCCAGGCGAACGCGTCGCCGGCGTCGATGCGCGCGCGCTCCTCGGCACTTGGCAAAGGCGCACCAGTGAATATCTCCGTGCTCGTTCCATGCGGTGCAGAGGCGATCGCTTCGGCGACCTCGCGCCGGGTGCGGAAGCAGCGATAGACCAGCCCGCGATCGATCAGCGTCTGCAGCACCGCGGCGTATTCAACCATGTGCTCGGACTGGCGCCGCACCGGTTGCTCCCACTCGAGCCCAAGCCACGCCAAATCCTCATAGATCGCTGCTTCGAACTCGGGGCGGCAGCGCCCGCTGTCGATGTCCTCGATGCGCAGCAGGAAGCGTCCGTCCGCAGCCTGCGCCGCCTCGAACGCGGTGAGCGCCGAGAACGCGTGGCCCAGGTGCAAGAGCCCGGTGGGCGAGGGGGCGAAGCGGGTGGTGGCGGGCATGCACTGTTGAGGCTACCGTCCGCGCTCCGGACTCGCTAGCTAAGCGCCATGACTCTCTTCCTCGATGGCCCGCGCCTGCCGCCTGCGCGCGGGGGCAAGCCGGATGCGCTCGTTGTTTTGTTGCACGGATATGGCTCTAACGGCGCCGATCTGATCAGCCTGGCGCCGTACTGGCAGAAGGCGCTGCCGGGCGCGGCGTTCGTTTCTCCCAACGCCATCGAGCCGGTTCCCCAGGCGCCCGGCGGCTACCAATGGTTTCCGATCACCAACATGGATCCGCGCCTGATGGAGCAGGGCGCTCGCCATGCCGCGCAAGCGGTGGACCGGTTCCTTGACCGCGAACTGGAGCGCGCTGGGCTGGATGAAAGCCGGCTGGCTCTGGTGGGTTTCTCCCAGGGCACGATGATGTCGCTCTATGTCGGCCTGCGCCGGGCGCGGTCTCCAGCGGCAATTCTGGGTTATTCGGGCGTGCTGGTGGCGGCGCAGAAGCTCAAGGAAGAGATGCGCTCGAAGCCGCCGATCCTGCTTGTCCATGGCGACCGCGATCCGATGATCCCGGTGCGGGCGATGTTCGACTCGGCCGAGAGTCTCGCCGCCGCCGGCCACGGCGCGCAATGGCATGTCTCGTTCGGCACGCCCCATTCGATTGCCCAGGACGGGCTTGATCTGGGCGGGGCGTTCCTGGCTAATTATCTGAAAAAGCAAAGAATCATGGCGGCGACCTGAGGCTTCGCGGCAACGTCTCCCGCCCGTCACGAAGCTGTCGCGGCGAATCGGCTATGTCAGAGCCGCGACGTGCTATAATGAGCGGACAAGGAGAAGCGTCTTCAGTCTGACCGTGATCGTCCCCGCTTTTGTTGCCTGGCCTTCCATCGGAAGGGGTCAGCGATGAACGTCTCTGGCGCCCCCCTCGCGGGTTTTCCGGCGCTGGTGCTGAACGCCGATTTCCGGCCGCTTTCGTATTACCCGCTGTCGCTGTGGCCGTGGCAGGAAGTGGTCAAGGCAGTGTTCCTTGAGCGCGTCGACGTCGTCGCCCATTACGACAAGCTGATCCACTCGCCGTCGCTGGAAATGCGCCTGCCTTCGGTGATCTCGCTGCGCGATTACGTGCGCCAGGATCGCCCCCCGGCCTTCACCCGCTTCAACGTGTTCCTGCGCGACGGCTTTGCCTGCCAATATTGCGGCGCGGGCGACGATCTGACGTTCGATCACCTGGTGCCGCGCTCCAAAGGCGGGCGCACCACCTGGGAGAACATCGTCACCGCCTGCGCACCGTGCAATTTGCGCAAGGGCGGCAAGTTCGCGCGCCACGCTTCGATGCGCCCATACCGCAAGCCGCGCCGGCCAAGCATGCACGAACTGCAGCACGTAGGCCGCCGCTTTCCCCCGCACCATCTGCATCAGAGCTGGATGGATTATTTGTACTGGGACGTGGAACTGGAGGCGTAGCGGTGCGCGTTCGCGGCCTCGCGTTCGATCAGGCGCTCCACCAGCACCGCATCAGCCGGCGGCATCGGGTAATCGCGCAATTCGCGCGCGCGCACCCAGGCGATCGCTTGGGCGGCGTCAGCATTGAGCTTGAGCTCGCCTTGCCATTTCTTGGCGAGGTAGAGCGGCATTAGCAGGTGGAAGTCCGGATAGGCGTGCGAAGCGAACGCGAACGGATCGAGAGCGTCAGGCTCCACAATCAAGTCGAGTTCCTCCCGCAACTCCCGAGCCAAAGCCACTTCCGGCGATTCACCCGGCTCGACCTTGCCGCCCGGGAACTCCCACAATCCGCCAAGCGCCTTATGCGCGGGCCGCTGCGCGATCAGCACGCGGCCTTGCGCATCGATCAACGCAGCCGCCGCCACCAAGAGCAGACGCCGGGCTGAAGCAGGGTTATCGCCGATTTGCATGAGTATGCCGTTTGGGGAGATGGTTGAGGGGCAATAGGCAATAGGCAATAGGCGCTAAGGGGCGCCTAGCGCCGTCACTGACATCTACTGCCTACTGCCTACTGCCTATTGCCTAAGCCCTCTGCGCTCAATGCAATTTCAGCCTCGGCCTGATCACTGAGTTGACGTGGCCGATCACGATTAGCGCAAGCCCGCGCAGCCAGCCGTGGATGGCGAGCAGGTGCATTTGGTAGAGCGACACATAGACGAAGCGCGCGAGCCGGCCTTCGATGGCGAGCTTGCCACCGATCAGCCCGCCCATGAGCGAACCGACGGTCGAGTAGGTCGAGAGCGACACCAGCGAGCCGAAATCGCGGTAAACGAAGTCGTGCGGCGCGCGGCCCTCGATCAGCGCGCAGAGATTGGCGAAAGCGGTGTCGGCCATCTGGTGGGCAGCTTGCGCGCGCGGGGGCACCGGGCGCTCGCTGCCGGCTTGTGGGCAGGCGCAGCAATCGCCGATAGCGAAGATGGCGTCATCTTTTGTGGTTTGCAGCGTCGGCCGCACCACGAGTTGATTGGCGGAATTGGCTTCCAGCCCGCCAATGCCGCACAGAAAGTCCGCGCCCTTCACACCCGCCGCCCATACGCGCAAGTCCGCCGCGATGGTCTCGCCAGCGGCGGTGACGACGCCTTGGTTCGTCACTTCCGCCACGCGCGCCCCGGTCATGACGCGCACGCCCAACGCTTCGAGTTCCTCGCGCGCGGCGTCCGCGAGTTTTTCAGGCAATGCTGGCAAGATGCGCGGCCCGGCTTCGATAAGCGTAATTTCAAGCCGGCTCTCGTCGAACACTTCGAGCCCGTAATGCCTAAGGCCAGCCGCCGCATTGTACAATTCCGCCGCCAGCTCAACGCCTGTCGCCCCGCCGCCGACAATAGCGACCCGCACATGCGCATCGCTTGCCGGGTCCTCGCTCATTTGCCGCGATACGCGCAGGCATTGGTTCAAGAGCTTCAGGCGGAAGCGGTCGGCGTCCTCGCGGTCGTCGAGGAAGATGCAATTCTTGACCGCGCCCGGGGTTGCGAAGGCATTGGTCACCGAGCCGACGGCGAGCACCAGAAAATCGTATCGAATAGTTTGCCTGCCGATGATTTCCGCGCCTTCGTCGTCGAGCAGGGGGGCGATAACGACTTGTCGCGCGGCGCGGTCAATACTTTCGAGCCGGCCCATGAAGAAGCGATAGCCCCAGCGGTGGCCGTGGCTGCGATAGCCGACTTCATCGAGATTGGCGTCGAGCGAGCCGGCGGCCACTTCGTGCAACAGCGGCTTCCAGACATGGGTGCGGTGCGGTTCCACCAGGAGGATGTCGAAATGCTTGCCGCGGAATCGTGCGCCAAGCTTGCGCACCAGTTCCAGCCCGCCAGCGCCGCCGCCGACCACCACGATTTGCGTTTTCCTGGTCACGCGGCCTTGTGGCGCGGGTTCAGCGCAAAGCCAAGCCGCTCAGCGCGGCGCGGACAAAGCGGAGCTCAGACGCGCCAAGTCTCGATCTCCGCGAGCGCTTGTTCGATGGCCTCGATCGGAAAATCAGCGGGCAGCGCCGCTGCTTCAGCGCGCGCCAGGGATAGAGCCTCCTGGCCAATGCGGCGCGCGGCGCGCAGGCCGCAGCTGCGGCTGGGGCACAAATGCCCGCTCATGCTCAAGGGATCGAAGGGCAGCCCCACGCCGTGCGCAGGCAGAGCGCGCGCGATCGATTGCAGCGGCCCGAGCATCAGTCCTTGAACCACAGGTCGGGTGTCTAGGCGCCGATCCCGATAGCCCAGATCGAGGACCGCCAGCGTCAGCCAATAGGTGAGATTGCCCAGCCAAGCCAGGGAACGCGCGGAGGGGTCCTCGATCGAGCGCGGATTGCCGGGGTAAGCGGTGGGATCGCTCAACAGATCCAGCGCCGGGTAGTGGGCGTGGGTTTTTCCCAGCGACCACACATCGATCTGCGCGTCTGGACCCGACAGAAGCGGGTTGGTCGATTCAAACAGGCCGCGGAAGAAGAGATAGTGGTCGCGCTCGCCTTCGCCTTTTATGGCGTTGAGGTCCGCCAGCCATTGGTCGGGGTTGGCCAGCAAATCGCTCGACGAACCGACCTCCGCCACCACGTCGATGACCGCGTCGTAGAGGCTGCCGACATGGTTGGGGCGCGGATCGTCGCCGATCGCGGCCGATAATTTGCGGATGAACAATTCATCTTGCAGGTTGTGCGCGACCAGGGCGTCGACCGGCGCTTCGCAATAGACGTACTTGGCCAGGCTCTCGCGGCTCATTGGCTCGAGCCGGAACTGGAAGGGGTAAATGCTGACCTCCTCCGGGAAGTCGTGACGCGACAGCACCGGCGCGTAGCCAAGCTCGCTCAAGAGCGAGTTGACCGCGCGCAAGTGCTGCATTTCCTGAATCGCCACGCCCAGAACCGAGGTGGGTTCGGGCGCGCCGTAACCCACCAGCTCGGCAAAGCTCGGCTTCAACGAGAACGCCGCGTACAGATATTGCACCATAAGGTCGTGCTCAATCTCGGCGGCTTCCTTAAGCAAGCGCCCGGCTTCCAGCACCGGATCGTCGAACACGCGCGCGATGCGCTGGCGGCCGATCGTGCCGCTAGGGCGGTAGCGGCTCTCGGACCCGGTGTTGCACGCCGCGAGTGCGCCCGCGGCGGCAAGCCCGGCAGCGCCGCCAAATACCTCTCGCCTCGCCACGCCCGTGGCGCGCGGCCGGTGC
>DPWD01000296.1 GCA_003526465.1 Hyphomonadaceae bacterium | reverse complement strand
CGCTCGCCACCTCCCCCGCAAGGGGGGAGGAACGCTGCCTGCCGGCGCCGCTGAGCGCTCGCTCGCTGTTCTCAAATGCGATTGCCCTGCCCTAACGGGGGAGCACGGGCGCCTTCATGATTCAGCGCGCCATGCCCACGGCGTGCAGCCTGGCGCCATGCTCGTGCAGCCAGGCGCGGCCACGCGCAAAGTCGGGCATGGCGCGTTTCACTAGCGCCCAGAACCGGCGCGAGTGGTTCATCTCCTTCAAATGCGCGACTTCATGCGCCGCCAGATAGTCCAGTACGAAAGGCGGGGCGAGTACGACGCGCCACGAAAACGACAGGACCCCGTCGACCGAGCACGATCCCCAGCGCGAGCGAAGCTCTTTCACTTGCAGGCGTGTCGGGCGCACCCCCAACGTGTTCGCGTGACGCGCCACGCTCGCCATCAGATCGTCGCGCGCTTGTTCCTTGAAGAAGCGCAGCAAGCGCGGCTCGAATAGCGCTGGGTCTGGCGCCGGCGCAATCAGACGCGGCGGGTCTCCCACCTCGCTACGCGGCGGCGAGCGTCCTTGCTCGTAAACCAGTTCGTGCAACACCCCGCGCAGCGGCGCGCGTGCGCCCGGCGCCAGCAACACGCCTTGCGGCAAGCGCGCCAATTCGTGCGCGATCCAGCCCGCGCGGTCGGCGGCGAATTGCGCGGCGTGCTTGAGATGACGCTGCGAAGGCGCCGTCGCGATCGCTTCGCGGCGCGTTGGATCGATGCGAACTGAAACATGGCGGGCGCGGGGATTGACCACGAGTTTCACGGCGACGCGGCGCCCGTCGATCGTTTCGATCTCGGTTTGAGTTGGCTGCTGCAACGCTCTCGAATCGAAACGCATGCGTAAGCATCTCACGCGGCGCGTTAACGCCTCAAGCAGCCAGCACGGCATCGCCGCTCGCAGTCGTGGATAGAGCAGATAACGGGTGAAGGCTATTCGCCCACAACTTTCAGCCGCCTTCCCGCCTTGCGTGTCGCGGGCGATTGGAATGCGCGGATGAAGCGGCGCATGCGCGGATAGATTTCGCGTTGGAAGCGCCTGCCGTTGAAGACGCCATAATGGCCCACGCCCGGCTGGATATAGTCCTCGCGCATGCCTTCAGGCAGCCCGGTGCAAAGGTCGTGCGCCGCTTGGGTCTGGCCGATGCCCGAAATGTCGTCGAGTTCGCCTTCCACCGTCAGCAACCCGGTCGCGACGATCGCGCCGGGATCGACGCGCACGTCGCGGTGCACGAACTCTCCTTTCGCCAGCGAATATTCCTGAAACACCTCGCGCAGCGTCTGCACGTAGAATTCCTCGCTCAGATCCATGACCGAGAGATACTCGTCATAGAAATCGCGATGCCGTTGAGCGCTGTCGCCGTCGCCCTGGATCAGGTGTTGAAAGTAATCGTGGTGGGCGTCGACATGGCGCGAGAGGTTCATGCCCATGAAGCTCGCCAATTGCAGAAAGCCTGGATAGACGCGCCGAAAACCGCCAGGATAAATCGCCGGCACGGTATGGATCATGTTTTTCTGGAACCACTCGATGGACCGGCGCTCCGCTAGCAGATTAGGCGCTGTCGGAGAACGGCGCGCATCGATGGGCGAGCCCATATAGGTCATGGTCGCGGGCGTGCACGGATCGCCTTCCTGGGCCAGCATTGAAATCGCCGCGAGCACGGGCGGCCCCGGCTGGCATACCGCAACCACGTGCGTATCCGGCCCGAGCGCGCGCAACATCGCCATCACGTGATCGATGTAATCATGATAATCGAAGCGGCCCGAGAGCACAGGCACCTGGCGCGCGTCGGCCCAGTCGGTGATGTAAACTTCATGCTCGGGCAGAAAGGCTTCGACGGTTCCGCGCAGCAGCGTCGCGTAATGCCCCGACATCGGCGCCACGATCAGAACGGTAGGGTCGGTGCGGGCGCCGCGGGCTTTGCGCATCGCATCGGCGTCGCGCTCGAAATGCAGCATTGTGCACCAAGGCGACGCCCAGGCAGGCTTCGGGGTCACAGCCACCGACGCGCCCTCAACCAGCGTTGTCGCCAGGTCCCATGCCGGTTTACGGTAGCGGCGGGTGACGGTCTCGAACAAATCCGAAGCCGCCGCCATCGCCCGCGCGGCCTCGCTGCCAACGGCCGGGTTCAGCGGCGAACGCAGCATATTGGACTGCATCATGGCCGCGATGCGCAGGGGCGCCACCGAAAGGTGGCCCAGTTCATAAAGTGAATAGAGCATGCCGGCCCCCGACGCCGCACCGCAGCATTCTACCGCTAAGGGTGCGTTATCCCCATTGCCAAACCGCTAAGAGTTGGGCTTCCCCGAGCCGTATTCCCTAAGCATTGTTAAGCTAGGCTAACCGCGCCCCCGCGCGCAATCGTTTTTGCTGCACTGCATTCAGGACGTGCGCCGCTCCAAGCCCCGAGCGATGCAGCGGGCCAGGTCAGCATGGGGGACCGGGATCAGCGCGCTCTCCGGATTGGCAGGGTCGGCGCGCGCAATCGTGGGCATGATCGCCACGGTTTTCCATTGACTATCAAGAACATAGATCATGGAAGAGTGGTCCAGCAAATAGGCCCCCTGCTCGCCGCCGGGAGCACGCGCGCCGTGGACCTGGAAAGCGGCCTTGGCGGCGCCGATCTGCGCAGGGGTCCCGGTTAAGCCCAGCAGACCCGGGGGAAACCCAGCGCTGCGGACATACTGGCCAATCACCGGGGGTGTGTCGCGCTCCGGGTCGAGGGTGATGAACGCGGTCTGTACGTCAAAGCCCCCCGGCTCGGCGAGCGCCTCGGCCAGCGTGTTGAGGCTTATGGGGCAGACGTCTGGGCAATGGGTGTAGCCAAAGTAGAGCACCATCGGCTCGCCAGTGAAATCGGCCTGCGTCACCGGGGCGGCATTGTGATCGACCAGGCTGATTGGCCCGCCGACTACCTCGGCCCCCTCCAAAATGCACCCTGGGATCGGCGCTTCCGGCCGCCCCGCGCCTTGGCCAAAACTCACCAGCGCGAACGCCCCAAGCGCCGACAGCGCAGCGGCAATGAGGGCCGGCGCAGCGGCAGCCGTCAAGTTTCGCCGCGGTGTTTCCCCGCTCTCAGACATGGGAGCAACGCTGAGCCTCCGGGCGGCCGCTAGCAACGCGGCGCGAAG
>DPWD01000292.1:13465-14113 GCA_003526465.1 Hyphomonadaceae bacterium | reverse complement strand
GGGCTGACGTGCGCGAGAAGCTGCGCGCGGCGCGCGGCGCGGAAGAGATCTACGCGGTGTTCGCCGGCGCGGTGCGCAGCGACGCGGCATGATGAGCCGCGCAAACCGGCTGTTCTCGTATTTTCCTTTGCTGCTGACGGCCGCTGCGTTCCTGGCGCTCGGCGTATTCGCGGCGTGGCCGAACGGCTGGAGCGGATTGCTGGTCGTGTTCGTGATCTACCTCATGCCGCCGATGGTGCTGCGCATCATGCTGCGCTGGGCGCCGCTGAAGCCTGGAATTATCGCNNCCTGGCTCGCCAGCCACCACATCCAGGCTTTCTACGACGCGCTGCCTTATCTTGAATCGCTGTTGCGGGTGATCCCGGGCTTCTACTCGGCGTGGCTCAGGATGTGGGGCTCGCGCGTGGGTTATGGGGTGGACTGGCCGGTGCGCATCGACGTGCTCGACCGNNGGCAACCGCGTCGTGTTCGCGCGCGAAGTGGAGCTTTCCGCGCATGTGCGCCAGAAAACCGAGAGCGGCCTGCGCGTGCTGGTGCGCCCGGTGCGGATCGGCAGCCACGCTTTCATAGGCTCGGGCGTGCGCATGGGCCCCGGCGCGGTCGCGCCGCACGATTCCAACGTGCCGGCGCTGACCGTGATCGATGTGA
>DPWD01000292.1:0-13421 GCA_003526465.1 Hyphomonadaceae bacterium | reverse complement strand
CCCTTGAGGGGAGAAGGTGGCCCGAAGGGCCGGATGAGGGGTTTGCGGTCTATGCCGGATAGAGCGCCTTTCCCTCACCCGCCGCTCCGCGGCACCCTCTCCCCCGCAGGGGGAGAGGGTTGGAGCAGCGTACTCACCCCGCCTCCAACTTCACCAGCACCACGCCCTCGCTCACCTGCTCGCCAGCTTTCGCTTTCAGCTCCGCCACCTTGCCATCGAACGGCGCGACAAGCGTGTGCTCCATCTTCATCGCTTCCAGCACCAAAAGCGCATCGCCCTTCTTCACTTTGCCGTTCAGCTTCACATGCACAGCGACGATCTTGCCCGGCATCGGCGAAAGAATCGCGCCATCGCCAGCAGCGGCCTCGCCCTCGGCGCGCTCGCCGGTGTCGAGGGTAAATTCGTAGGCTTCGCCGCGATCGAAGACGACGATTCCCGCGCCGTTGGCTTTCGGCCAGCCCACATCCCTACCGTGGCCGAGCTGCACCGCGAGATGTTGATCTTTGTACCGCAGTAGCATTGTACACGCGTCCGGCGCGTTGATCCTAAACCCCTCTAATCTCACCCACGGCGAAGCCATGACATGCGGGGGTCGCACGCCATAGGGGCCTGGCGCCACCTGCCTACGCGCAAGCGCACGCGCAGCCGTCGCCAGCACCTGAGCGCTCGGCTCAGGCGCTTTGGAGAGCGCATCACCACGGTTTGCGATGAGGCCGGTATCAACATTGCCTACCAGAAAATCGGTGTCCGAGAGACACCGACCAATGAAGCCTGCGTTTGTCTTCACCGGCCAGATCGAAACGTGTTTCCATTCCTCCGCCAACTTGGCGATCGCTGCACTGCGCGCCGCCGCATGCATAATCACCTTTGCGATCATGGGATCGTAATGCGGGGAAATCTCGTCTCCTCGCTCAACCGCCGAGTCAATGCGGGACCTGTCTTCCGGCAAATCCGGCAGCCGCAGATCGTCTAGCCGTCCGATGCTAGGAAGAAACCCTGCATCCGGATTCTCCGCATAGACTCGAACTTCAATCGCATGCCCGTTGATGCGCAGCTCTTCCTGCCTCAGCGGCAATCTCTCCCCGCTCGCCACGCGCAGTTGCCATTCCACTAAGTCCTGACCGGTGATCTCCTCCGTCACCGGGTGCTCGACTTGCAGGCGGGTGTTCATTTCCATGAACCAGATGCGGTCGGCGCGCAGGCCTTCGCTGGCGTCGGCGATGAACTCGATGGTGCCGGCGTTGACGTAATTCACCGCGCGCGCGGCTTTCACCGCCGCGGCGCAGAGCGAGGCGCGGGTGGCTTCGTCCATACCGGGCGCGGGGGCTTCCTCGATCACTTTCTGGTGGCGGCGCTGCAGCGAGCAATCGCGCTCGAACAAATGTACAACATTGCCGTGGCTATCGCCGAACACCTGCACCTCGATATGGCGCGGACGCTGCACATACATTTCCAACAGTACGCGATCGTCGCCGAAGGCGGCGGCCGCCTCGCGCTTGGCGGAAGCAAGCGCTGCCTTGAACTCGACCTTCTTCTCGACCTTGCGCATGCCCTTGCCGCCGCCGCCGGCGACCGCCTTGATCAGCACCGGGTAACCAATCGCGTCGGCTTCGCTTTGCAAGCGCGCCTCGCTTTGATCCTCGCCGAGATAGCCGGGCGTCACCGGCACGCCGGCTTGCGCCATGAGTTTCTTGGCCGCATCCTTGAGGCCCATGGCGCGGATGGAGGCGGGCGCGGGGCCGATCCAGATCAGGCCCGCGTCGATCACAGCCTGCGCGAAATCGGCGTTTTCCGAGAGGAAACCGTAACCGGGATGAATGCTCTCCGCCCCGGCCTGCTTGGCGGCGGCGATGATCTTCTCGCCGCGCAAATAGCTCTCCTTCGCGGGGCTCGCGCCGATATGCACCGCCTCATCCGCCTCGCGCACGTGCAGCGCCTTGGCGTCCGCATCGGAATACACCGCGACAGTGCGCACGCCGAGACGTTTGGCGGTGCGAATGACGCGGCGGGCGATTTCTCCGCGGTTGGCGATGAGAACACTTTTTAGCATGGGCGGTCTCTTCCCCTTCTCCCTTGCGGAGAAGGGGTTAGGGGATGAGGGGCGAAAATACGAGCGCACTGTCTCGAGAGCGAGAGCCGAGCGCGAGCCTGCAAAGTGCGTGGCAGCTCAACGCCCCTCACCCCCCGCCCCCTCTCCGCAAGGGAGAGGGGGAGAAGCGCGCGCCGGGCGATTTCGCCGCGATTGGCGATCAAAGCACTCTTTAACATGCAACTCTCTTCGTCATTCCGGGGCGTCGCGCAGCGACGAACCCGGAACCCAGGAGCAACCAGCTCGATGTTGGCCCCTGGGTTCCGGATCGCGACTTCGTCGCGTCCGGAATGACGGAAGTTTGTATGGCTCATTGTGTGGGCTGTTCTAAGATAAGGGGCAAAGTCGCCGGATCGGAAAGTTCGCAGATAACGAGCGCATCCAGGCGCGGCTCATACTCAATGAAATTTGCAAACACCAGATAGCTTCGATTCGCGCTCACGAAGTCACTTGGAATGCGTGGCGCCGCGGCTAACTCGGAAAGCTGAAAGCTTATAGGCCAAATCCGAGCGTAGTCGCTGTCCTGTGCGTAGAGGATTCGCGCCCGGTCAAAGCGATAAAGTGTGTGATACTCGTAGGGGTAGGAATCGCCGTGCCCGCCGTCCTCTACGTCGATTCGCTCCTCCACGCGCTCGGGACCGGAAACCACGAAGATGGCCGGTGATCGTAGTCGAGCGAAGAACTCCTGCGCGCCAATGCTCTCGCGTCCTCGTCCTTCGTCAGCATAGATATGGTTCTGTCTAGAGCGACAGGATGGATAGGCGCGCGCGTTATCATACCAACGCTCAACCATCTCATCGATCACAGCGCCTTGCTCGGTCGCGCTGGTCGTTCGGTAAAGCCCTTCCGCAACACTGCGCGATGAGTTCGCACACCCAGCGCTCAAAAGAGCCAACGCCAGAATCATATGGCTACGCATCGCTACATCCTAAACACCCCAAACCGCGTCTCCGGGTTCGGCGCATTGAGCGACGCGGAAATCGCTAGCCCCAGCACATCGCGCGTTTGCGCTGGATCGATGATGCCGTCGTCCCACAGACGCGCGGTGGCGTGATAGGGATCGCCTTCTAGTTCGTAGCGCTCGCGGATCGGCTGTTTGAACTTCTCTTCTTCGTCCTTGCTCCACTTCTCCCCCTTCGACTCCATACCATCGCGCTTCACTTGCGCTAGCACGCTCGCGGCCTGTTCGCCGCCCATCACCGAGATGCGCGAATTGGGCCAGGTGAACAGGAAGCGTGGGCTATACGCGCGCCCGCACATGCCGTAATTGCCGGCGCCGAAGGAGCCGCCGATCAGCACGGTGAACTTGGGCACTTCCGCTGACGCCACCGCCGTCACCATCTTGGCGCCATCCTTGGCGATGCCGCCGGCTTCGTATTTGCCCCCGACCATGAAGCCGGAAATGTTCTGCAGGAACACCAACGGAATGCCGCGCTTGCAGGCGAGTTCGATGAAATGCGCGGCTTTCTGGGCGCTCTCGGAAAACAAGATGCCGTTATTGGCCAGGATCGCGACCGGATAGCCCCAGATGCGGGCAAAGCCGGTGACCAAAGTTGCGCCATAGAGCGGGCGGAATTCGTCGAACTCGCTGCCGTCGACGATGCGGGCGACGATGTCATGCACATCGTATGGCGTGCGCACGTCCTGGGGCAGGATGCCGTACAACTCGCTCGCGTCGTAGGCGGGCGCTACCGGTTCGCGCAGATCGAGGCCGACATGCTTTACGGTGTTGAGATTCGCCACCGCGCGGCGCACGAGATGTAGCGCATGCGCATCGTCCTGCGCGACGTGATCGACCACGCCAGATTTGCGCCCATGCACCTCCGCACCGCCGAGATCTTCGGCGCTGATCACTTCGCCGGTCGCGGCTTTCACCAAAGGCGGCCCGCCGAGAAAGATGGTGCCTTGGTTACGCACGATGATGGTCTCGTCGCTCATCGCCGGCACATACGCGCCGCCGGCCGTGCACGAGCCCATGACGCAGGCGATTTGCGCTATGCTCTCGGCGCTCATGCGCGCCTGGTTGTAGAAGATGCGGCCGAAATGGTCGCGGTCGGGGAAGACTTCGGCCTGGTGCGGCAGGTTGGCGCCGCCGGAATCCACGAGATACACGCACGGCAATTTGTTCTGCATCGCGATCTCCTGCGCGCGCAGATGCTTCTTCACCGTGATCGGAAAATACGCCCCGCCCTTCACGGTGGCGTCATTGGCGACGATCATCACTTCGCGCCCGGAGACGCGGCCAATGCCGGTGATGATCCCGCCCGCCGGCGCTTCGTTGTGGTAGAGCCCATACGCCGCCAGCGCGCCCACTTCCAGAAACGGCGCGCCCGGATCGAGCAAACGCTCCACGCGCTCGCGCGGCAGCAGCTTGCCGCGCTTGGTGTGGCGGGTGCGGGATTCTTCAGGGCCGCCGAGCGCGATTTGCGCCGTGCGCGAGCGCAGTTGCTCCGCCAGCGCGCGGTGATGCGCGGCGTTCTTGGCGAAGGCTTCGGAGTTTGGATCGATGCTGGATTTGAGTTTCATTGTTTGGCGCAGCGTCTCTAGAAAATCAAATATGGAGGAATGTCCCAGAGAAATTTTCCGAGATTGGTCCACTTAAGAAAAAGGTAGGCGACCAGAACAGCAACCCCGTACAAGACAAAGCACGTCCATGCAATTGGCTCAGGCGCATGCGCTTTACCGAGTAGCACTGCCACCCCCAGAAACCCCAAAGCCGCAACAATTAGGAAACCAAGGCTGAACAGAATTCTTGCGATGACTAATCCAATCGGCTCGCTCTTTGGTTCGAAGGCAGATCTGCGTTTCATTGTTCGCCGTACATATGGAGCGCCGGCGCCCTCGCCGGCATTTTGTGTCCTTGGTGGAATCGTTGTGCCTTCGTGTTCAAACACAAAAGGCGCCAAGGGCGCGCAAAGTGCACGAAGAAAGGGCCGGCGAGGGCGCCGGCGCTCCATATTAGCCACCCCCAATAACCTCGCGCCCGATCAGGAACCGCCGCACTTCGCTTGTCCCCGCGCCAATATCGTAGAGCTTTGCATCACGCAGGAAGCGCTCCACCGGAAAGTCCTTCGTATAGCCCGCGCCGCCGAGCGCCTGAATTGCTTCCAGCGCCACCTTCACCGCGCTCTCCGACGCATACAGGATCGCCCCCGCCGCGTCGTGGCGTGTGGTTTTGCCCGCGTCGCACGCGCGCGCCACGGCGTACACGTAGGCCCGCGCCGAACTCAGCGCCACCACCATGTCGGCGATCTTGCCTTGCATCAGCTGGAACGAGCCGATGGGTTTGCCGAATTGCTTGCGCTCGCGCACATAGGGCAGCACTACGTCAAGGCACGCCTGCATGATGCCCAGCGGCCCCGCCGCCAGCACCGCGCGTTCGTAATCGAGGCCGCTCATCAGCACGGCGACGCCGCGATTGAGCCCGCCCATCACATTCTCTTCGGGAATTTCGCAATCCTCGAACACGAGCTCTCCGGTGTCAGAGCCGCGCATGCCCATCTTGTCGAGCTTTTGCCCCGTGCTGAAACCCTTCATGCCGCGTTCGATCAGAAACGCGGTGATGCCGCCAGGGCCCGCGCTCGGTTCGGTCTTTGCGTACACGACCAGCGTATTTGCTTCGGGTGCGTTGGTGATCCAGAACTTGGTTCCGTTGAGCACGTAGCGGTCGCCGCGTTTCTCCGCTCGCAATTTCATGCCGACGACATCGGAGCCCGCGCCGGCTTCGCTCATGGCCAGCGAGCCAACATGCTCCCCGCTGATCAGCTTCGGCAGATAGCGCTTCTTCTGATCGGACGTAGCCCAGCGCCGGATTTGATTCACGCAGAGATTGGAGTGGGCGCCGTAGCTGAGGCCTATCGCGCCGCTCGCGCGGCTCACCTCCTCCATCGCCACCACGTGTTCGAGATAACCGAGGCCCAGACCGCCATCCTCTTCCGCCACCGTGATCCCGTGCAGCCCAAGCGCGCCCATCTCGGGCCAAAGTTCGCGCGGGAATTTGTTGGCAGCGTCGATCTCGGCGGCAATGGGGCCGAGGCGCGCCTCGGCGAATTTGCGCGTCGTGTCGCGGATGGCGTCGGCGGTCTCGCCGAGGGCTAAATCGAGCTCGTAGGATTGGGTCATGGTCTCCCTATGCGCGTGGCCTCTGCGGGCCGTTCTTGCCCCCGCCCATAGCCCAATCGCGCCGCTGGCGAAATCCAGACTCGACAAAGAGGGTTAACCTTGCCGCCCCGCCTTGTTGCCACCCCCATTTTTCGTTACGTTGCCGGAAGGGTCGTAACGTGTGGTCAGGGTAAAATGGCGCCTCCAGCTCGTCCGGTTTGGACCGGCCAGATCAGGCTCGCCTTGGTGGCGCTGCCGGTAAAACTCTATTCGGCTTTGGATTCGCGCGAGAAAATCGCGTTCAACCAGATTCACGAACCCTCCAAACAGCGGATCAAGTACGAGAAGGTCGTGCCCGGCATCGGGCCGGTCGACAAGGACGACATCGTCAAAGGCTACGAAGTGCAGAAGGGCCGGTACGTGCTGTTCTCGGACGAGGAATTCGAGGCGCTGAAGATCGATTCCAAGAAGACGCTGGACATGATCCAGTTCGCGCCGGCCGAGACCATCGACCCGATCTATTTCGACAAGCCCTATTACGCCCTGCCCGACGGCAAGTTGGCCGACGAGCCCTATCGCGTGGTGCGCGATGCGCTGCGGCGCACTGGCACCATCGGGCTCGGGCAGATCACCATGCGCGGGCGCTCCTATATCGCGGCGGTCAAACCCTACGAGGACGGCATTCTGGTGGAGACCGTCCACTACGCCGAGGAGCTGCGCGCGGCGAAAGGCTTCTTCGATGAAATCCCGGCTGGCAAGTCCGAGCCTGACCTGGTCGATCTCGCCGAGGAGCTGATCAAACGCAAGCAGGCGCCGTTCGACGCGAGCAAGTTCGAGGACGAATATTCGCAAGCGCTGGAGCGGCTGATCAAGAAGAAGATCGAGCGCGAAGGCGAGACCATCCTGGAAGACCAGGAATCCGCGGCGCCCGATTATGGCGGCAATGTCGTGTCGCTGGTGGATGCGCTAAAGAAGTCGCTGGCGAAGAAGCAAGCGGCAAACGGCGCGAACGCGGAAGCAGGGCCAACGCCGGTGAAGCGCCCCAAGGCAGCCGCCGAGAAGGTGAAAGCCGCGCCGAAAGCATCGGCCAAGCCGGCGGCAAAGCGTGCGAAGAAATAAGTCTCTCCAGGAGATGCACCTCCCCCTCCCCTTGAGGGGAGGGGGCAGGGGGTGGGGTGAAACACTGACGGCAAAGGCATTGCAGCGCACGATTTGCGTCAAGTACAACAAACAATGGCGCATCAGCCCGCCCCCAACCCCTCGAGGGGAGGGGGAGCGACCGCAGCAACGTTCACAAACGTCTTAACCTTTCGGTGAGTAATTGTTTACGCTTCCGGCGCCATACTCAACGCGCATTAAGCAAGGACGCGGAACATGTTTGGCGCGATCTCGCTGAAATTAGCGCTGAAGGGCGTTTTTGCCACGGCGGGCGCGGCGCTTGCCGGCCTTGGTTTCATGCTGCTGGCGAGCGCCTCCATTCAGTACGATGAGATCGTCGCACCGAAGATGAGCCGGCTCGTGGGATCGCTGGACGCGGTCGCCGACGCCGGGCGCAGGCTGCTTTCGCCGCAGCATTAACGGATTTTCCAGCGCCTGCGCGCACAAGCTTGCGCCCATGGCGCAGCATTTCGATCTCATCGTCATCGGTTCCGGCCCTGCCGGACGGCGCGCGGCGGTGCAAGCGGCGAAGTTGAAGAAAAGCGTCCTGGTGGTCGAGCGCGGGCGGCGCGTTGGCGGCGTGTGCGTGCATACCGGCACTATCCCGTCGAAGACCCTGCGCGAAACCGTGCTCAATCTTTCCGGCTGGCGCGAGCGCGGTTTCTACGGCCGCGCCCACCGCAACAAGGACGTGATCACCGCCGAAGATTTGCGCCGGCGCCTTCACATCACGCTCGATCACGAAGTCGAAGTGCTCGAGCACCAGTTTGCGCGCAACAACGTGACCTGTGTGGCAGGGGCGGCGCGGTTTCTCGCGCCCAGCGCTATCGAAGTCACCGGTGAAAACGGCGAGGTCAAGCATTTCCACGGCGAGCGCATCATTCTCGCCGTCGGCACCACGCCGTACCGGCCCGCCGACATACCGTTCGACGGCGAGACCATCGTCGACGCCGACGATATCCTGGAACTGAAGCGCTTGCCACGTTCGCTCGCGGTGATCGGCGCAAGCGTGATTGGCGTCGAGTACGCCACCATCTTCTCGGCGCTGGATGTGAAAGTCACTTTGGTCGAGCCGGGCGAGAGCCTGCTTGGCTTCGTGGACCGCGAATTGGTGGATGAGTTCATCCACGATCTGCGCGATCGCGGTGTCAATCTGCGTTTCAAGAGCAAGGTCGAGCGCGTACGCCGAGTCGGGCCGCAAGCGTGTGTGATCGATCTTGAAGATCATCGCCAGATCGCCGCCGACATGGTTCTGTTCGCGGCCGGGCGCAAAGGCGCAACCGACACGCTGAACCTCGCCGCCGCTGGCCTTGAAGCCGACGCGCGCGGGCGCATCGCCGTCGACAAAGCCAATTTCCGCACCGCGGTCGAGCACATCTACGCGGTGGGCGACGTGATCGGCTTTCCGAGCCTTGCTTCCACTTCCATGGAGCAGGGCCGCATCGCCGCCTGTCACGCGTTTGGCGAGCCAGCGCAGGCGCCGCCGCAATTCTTCCCGTACGGCATCTATTCGGTGCCGGAAATTTCCACCATCGGCATGACCGAGGAAGAGGTGCGCGAGAAGGCGATCCCGTTCGAAACCGGCATCGCCCGCTTCCGCGAAACCTCGCGCGGCCACATCATAGGGCTCAATTCCGGCTTCATGAAAATGATCTTCGCCATCGAGACGCGCCGCCTGCTCGGCGTGCACATCGTCGGCGAGGGCGCGACCGAACTCATCCATATCGGGCAGGCGGTGCTCAACCTCGGCGGCGGCCTGGATTATTTCGTCGAGAACACCTTCAACTACCCGACGCTTGCCGAAGCCTACAAGATCGCCGCCCTCGACGCCTACAACCGCATGCCCCAGCGCCAGCCCAGCGCCGCGATCTTCGAAGCCCCGGCGCGGTTCGTGGCGAAAGCGGGATAGGGCGTCGGCGCGACAAGCGTCAGGCAACCGCGTCGGCCCCCCGGAGGCGACACGGCGAGATGTCCGCAATCAGCGTGCGCTCCACTTTCGTTTTTGGGATCGGCTAACGCGTCGGCTCGATTGCTGCGAGCGTGCTGGTAATCGCGCCGGTGGCGGCGTGGCCGTAGCGAATGGCGCCGCCGCCGCCGAGGGCGTCGCTGATCAAAGTCACCAGGGTGGGCGCGACGCCGAAGCCGATCGCCGCGCCGATGACTCCAAACCAAGTGCATCCACAAGGGAGGCGCTCGCGGTGCCCGCGCTGTTTTGCTGTTGTGGATACCCTCATTGCGCGCCGTCGCGGCGTGCCGTGGTTTGCTCTGTCGCTCTAGCGGGGCGCTAGCTAAGCGGTGTCACGTTGCTCTGACGTGCTGCCTAAGTCTTTGATTCAATGGTGGGCGCGACAGGGATCGAACCTGTGACCCCTACGATGTCAATGCAACTCAGCTGATTTTCCGCGTCTTTCCGCATTTTTCCATCGCGTTCTTTTTCCATCGTCACATCAGTGACTTGTGTTTATCTCATCGCATATTGTGATCGACACAACTTCCGCCGACTTCCGTTCTCGTGCTTACCATATGCTTACCAACGCAACCCCCACGGTGGAGGAATTGACCTCTACGGACCCGAGCAAAAGGTGCGACAGTGGCCAAAATTCTTAAGCGCATTGTGGACGCAGCAGAGCCCGATCCGAACGGCAAAGAAATCAAGATTTGGGACGACGAGCTCAAAGGGTTTGTGCTTCGCGTGCGTCCCAACGGCGCGAAGATGTACATGGTGTTCTATCGTGTCGGTCACCGGCAGCGCTGGTTCACGATCGGCAGACATGGCTCACCATGGACGCCGGAAACCGCCCGGCGCAAGGCCGAAGACTTGCTCTACGCCGCGCGCAATGGCGGCGACCCTCAGGAGGAGAAAGTCGCCACCCGTGAGGGGCTGACTGTGGCGCAGCTCATCGACCTCTATATGGAACAAGGTCCGATCGACAAACCAACCAAGCGAGCCACGACATGGCAAACTGACCGCTCCAACCTTAAGAGCCACGCCGAGCCCCTTCTCGGACGTAAGCTTGCCGCCAGTTTGACCAGCAACGACATCGCGGATTTCCAGCGCGCGGTCGCCAGTGGCAAAACCGCCAAGACTGAAAAGAGCGGAAAGAAGCGCGGCCGAGTGATCGTCAAGGGCGGCGTAGGCACGGCCAAGCGAACCATGATCACGCTTGCGGCTATGCTCCAATGGGCGGTACGGCGCGGTTATGTGTCAGCCAATCCCGCCAAGGGCGTTGCCACCTTCAAAACCCAGAAACGGGAACGCTATCTTTCAACCGATGAGGTGAAGCGTCTCTACGTGGCGATAGATGTCTGCACCGATAAAGGCGAGGCGCACGCAAGCCACGCTTCCATATTTCGGATTCTGCTTTTGACGGGCTGTCGCAAGTCCGAGATCGCCGCCCTAACCTGGGACGAAATCGACTTTCAGCGAAAGGCCCTCGTCCTCCCGGAGTTTCGCTCGAAAACGGGCGCGCGCCGTATCCCATTCAGCGATGAAGTGCTGAGGGAATTCCAGGCGCAGCCGCGCATCTCGGATTTCGTCTTTCCCGCCATTAAGACAGACAGAACCGCCAAGGATGAGCGCCCGACAGTCGGGCTCAGGCGATCCTGGTTGCGAGTGTGCAAGGCGGCGAAAATTGAAGGCGTTCGTATTCACGATCTCCGCCACTCGTTCGCGTCCTTTGCGGTCGAGCAAGGCGAGAGCCTTTACGTTCTCGGCAAAGCTCTTGGGCACCGAAAGGCATCGACCACCGAGCGTTATGCCCACCTGCGCGATGATCCTGTGCGCGACCTGGTCGAGCGCATCTCCAAGCATGTGGCGGCGGCGCGTTCGGCCCCCGACGGGGGCCCATAATCCAGCCGGCGCCACCCGCTTTGTCCGGCATCCGACCTTCACAAGGGCAGTCCGTCTACAGCGCCAGCGCCCCCGATGGTTTGCCATTGTCAGATTATTCATATATATATCTGACAATCCTCGCAGGAAAATGCCATGAACATCGCCGCCAAGATCATGACCCGCGTTCGCGCCCATGCCCCCGGCACGCGCGCCTTCACGCCCAAGGACTTTCTGGACTTGGGCGGGCGGGCGGCAGTCGACCAGGCGCTTTCCAGACTGGCCAAGGCCGGTGACCTTCGCCGGATTGGACGCGGTCTGTACGACCGCCCTCGCCACAGCGCCGTCTTGGGGGCCGATGCGCCGGCAAGCCTTGACGCCGTGGTGGCGGCAGTCTCCCGGCGAGCAAGGACATTGGTGATCCGCGATGACCTCGCCGCCGCCAACGCCATGGGACTTACGACGGCCGTTCCGGTTCGTCCTGCTTATGTGGCTGCCCGCAAGATCGGCGATGTCGCCATCGACCGCCGCCTAGTTCAGTTCCACCGGGCCAAGTCGGCGTTGATCCCATGGATCGGCAGCCCGGCGGCGCCGATTGTCCAAGCCCTGCTGTGGGCGCGCGCGACGAATGCGCCGCTGGATGCAGCGGCGGCAACCATTCGCCGTCATGCTTCGAAGGGCGCCAAGTCCGCGCTCGCGCGCAACCTGCGGGCGCTTCCGGCATGGGCGATCGGCCCAGCTCGGCGAATCGTGGAGAATCGGGCGACATAGCAGACGATGAACTCCGACTACGCCCGGTTCGACACCTTGATGGCTATGGATCGCCGCGACCTGTTCGAGGCTGCGGCGATCCGGCTCGGCACGACGGCGCAGGCCATCGAAAAGGATTTCTGGGTCTGTCGCGTTATCGATGCGCTGTTCAAGGGATTGCCCTCCCAGCCCAAACTTTTCTTTAAAGGCGGCACCTCTCTTTCCAAGGGCTACGGCCTCATAAACCGTTTCTCCGAGGACATAGATATCGTGCTGTCGCGCGCCGGACTTCGCGTGCGGAGCGGAAACGACCCGTTCGCACCCTCGCTCAGCGCGACCAAACGGAAGGAGAATTTCAAAGGTCTTATCGAGAAGTGCGGCGTCCACGTAACGGTGAAAATGCGCGAGCGGCTCGCTACCCTCGTTCCGATGTGTGCCGTCGAAGTGGACGCCGACGATCCCGATGGCGCGAGTCTACAGGTAAAATACCCATCGATCCTTCCTGCCGATCCGTATCTCCGACCATTCGTCAAGATCGAGTGCGGTGCCCGAGGCGCACTTGAACCGATCCAGCGGCGAGCCATCGCCCCCTACGTCCAAGACCTGCTTGGCATGCGGATGGACCTCACGACCAAGTCGGTCACGCTGATCGCCGCCCGTCGCACGTTCTGGGAAAAGGCGCTAATCCTTCACGGCGTTCACTGCGGCTTCCGCGACCAAGGCAAACGGCCCGATGATCGCAACCCGATTTCGCGCCACTATTACGATGTGGCGATGATGGCCGGGCGCGCTGAAGGGCTCAAGGCTGTTCGGGACATTGCGCTGCTCGACGACGTGCGCCAGCACAAACAGCTCGCCTTCCGCCGGCCTTGGGAGAAGCTAGACGAGGCGCGTCCTGGTACTATGCTCCTGACGCCGCAACCTGAAATCCGGCAAGACCTCGCCCGCGACTATGTACGCATGTCGGGCATGATGTTTGGTGACGCGCCAACATTTGATTGGGTGCTGGGAGAAATCGCGAACCTGGAAGCGAGGATCAATCGCGCGCCGGAGCCGTAATAAGTGTAGGTTTGAACAAGAATCCAAGAGGAATAGTCAGGAATAACGCGCAAAGAGACGACGGGTTTTAGGCAAGATAAAATGCCGCTCAGCTTGAAAAGCGTGAGCGGCTTGTCTGTACATCTTTTTTTGCGCCCTGTTTGCGGGCCGTGGGGATGCCCCCACACCCTGCAAGTAGGGTGCGCTTCGGGAAACAAGCGCGCGCGCATTTCAAGCCGGAATTGGAGTGCGTGATGGCGAAGTCTGGCGATGACGATATCTTTGACGTGAGGCCGGGCGGTCCGCGCCGTGGCGGGCGGCGCGAAAGCCCCGCCCGGTTTCCCAAGGCGCTCGGAAGGGCTACGGGAAACAACGGAAACAAACGGGCGCGCGCAGCCTGGTTCACGCGCAAGACCGGTGCCGGCAAGGTGAAGCTCGCCCACGAGCGCCCGGCGG
>DPWD01000236.1 GCA_003526465.1 Hyphomonadaceae bacterium | reverse complement strand
CCCTCACCCTGCCCTCTCCCCCGCAAGGGGGGAGAGGGTTCTTCTCCCTCCCGCTCCGCCAGCATCCTTGCAAACCTTCTTCCAATCATCGCTTTCATCATGGCGAAATCGTCGCCATTGAACCTGGCGCGCTCCATATTGAATTTGCGGTACTGGTTCTTCACGAAGCCGTCCGGTCCCGCCACGATCATGGCGCCGAGTGCGCTCGTCCCCTGGATATGCGAATTGTCGTACACCTCGATGCGCTCCGGGCGTTCGCTCAAGCCGAACGTTTCGGCAACGCCATCGAGCAATTTCGCCACGCTGCCGCTTTCGGCCATGCGCCGCCCCAGCGCTTCGCGCGCATTGAGCAGCGCGGCGTCGAGGATGTCCTTCTTTTCTCCCCGCTGTGGCGCGCGGATTTCCACGTTGCGCTCCAGGCGTAAAGATAGCGCTTGTTCGAGCAATTCGCGGTCAGTGGGTTCGGCGCTCGTGAGGATCAGCTTTGGCGGCTCGCGATCTTCGTAGAATTGCGCGATGAAGGCGGAGAGGATGTCGGGGGTTGTTTCCTCGGCATTGTGGCGCGGGAAATAGGCGCGGTTGCCCCAATTCTGGCCGGCGCGGAAGAAGAACACCTGCACGCAGCTTTGGCCGCCTTCCTGGTGCAGTGCGAACACGTCGGCTTCGTCGAAGGTTGCCGGATTGATGCCCTGCGCCGCCCGCACCGAGGCGAGCGCGCGAATGCGGTTGCGCAGGCGCGCGGCGTTCTCGAACTCGAGCGCGTCGGAAGCTTCGCGCATTTCCGCGGCTAACCGATCCTGCAGATCGACGCTGCGTCCCTCAAGAAAATCCTGCGCGTCGCGCACCAGGCCCGCATATTCTTCCTCATCCACCAGCTTCACGCACGGCGCCGCGCAGCGTTTGATCTGATGCAGCATGCACGGCCGCGTGCGCGCGGAGAATGTCGCATCCGTGCACGAGCGCAGCAGGAACGCTTTCTGCAATGTGTTGAGCGTGCGGTTGACGGCGCCGGCGCTGGCGAAGGGGCCGTAGTATTTGCCCTTGAAGCTCTTGGCGCCGCGATGCTTCTGCAATGCTGCGGTGGGGTGATCGGTGCGGATGGCGATATAGGGGAAGCTCTTGTCGTCGCGCATCAGCACGTTGAAGCGCGGCTTCAGCCGCTTGATCAGGTTGGTTTCGAGCAGCAGCGCTTCGGTTTCGGTCTCGGTGATGATCACTTCGAGCGAAGCGGTCTGCTGGATCATGCGGTAGATCGCGTTGGAGTGGCCGCGCCCTTGCGCATACTGGCCGACGCGATTTCTTAGGCTCTTGGCCTTGCCGACATAGAGCACCTCCCCGTCAACGCCGATCATCCGGTAAACCCCCGGCCGCGAGGGCAGCCTCGACCAGGCGTCGCGGACCGCCTCCACGCCCTTGAGCGCTTCGCCTAGCGGTGGCGCGGCTTCCGTCGGCAGGCCGACCAGCGGGGGCAGGGTGGGTTTGTCGGCGCCACTCATGTCATTTCAGTTAGGTTGCCTCTCAAATATTGGGGTTCGGTTGATTGGCGGGCGCGGCCGGCCTACGCAAGGGGTTACCACGCGGACAGGGGACGGTTCATGCGCGGGTTGTTGCTTTCTATGGCTTTGCTGACTAGTGCGGTCGCGCACGCGCAGACCGCAGACCTGCTGGGCGGCAACGACGGGCCGCAAGATAAGCCTATCGCTGGCTATTACGAGTTCGCGGGGCCGCGCCAGGTTACCGACGAACTCGACACTGCCGGCCGCTCGTTGGTCGCCTGGCGGTACGTCACGCTCGACAGCGATGTGATCAGCCTGATGGCCGCGGGGGAAGCGGGGCACCGCGAAACCTATCGCCTCGACGGCGGGCGCGAGTATCTGTTCCAGGCCGCCTGCGATCGCATGTGCGACGACATCGATCTGGAAGTGAGCGACGAAGGCAAGGTGGTGCTCGCGCGCGATTCCAGCGAAGCGGCGTGGCCGGCGGTTTCGTTCACGCCGCCCGCTTCTGGCCGATACACGGTGCGGGTTTGGCTCACACGCTGCGCCGCGGATTATTGCTACGCTGGATTCCGCGGCTACGGGCGTGTCCCCTGAGTTTAGTTCCGCGCGTCTAGCCGCGCGCGGCCACGCGCTGGCGCATGGAATTGGTCTGGGTTTGGATTCGGCTCATCAGTGCGCGTATGTCGCCGCCATTGCTGCCGAGTTCGGCGAGAAAATCCTGCTGTTGCAATTGGCCGAGCCAGATGGTGTCGCCGTTCTGCGCGCGGACCTGTAGGTCGAAGACTTTCCAGCCCTGGCCGGAGCGGTTTAGCCGCCACCGCACGATCGTGGTTTGGGTTTGCCCGCGCGGGGTCACTTCGGTGGTGACGTCGACCACTTGGTTTGGCGTCAGTTCGTTGGAATTCACCACGGTCAACGCGCTGCCAGAATAGCGGTTCATCCGGTACTCGTAGGTGGCGATGGCGAAATCCTGAAACACGCTGGTCCATTGCTGGCGCAACGATGCGTCAGAGCGTAATTGCGCGCCATGGCGGCCGAGCACCCACAGCGCGATGCGCGGCATGTCCGAGAATTGCGCCACCAGGCGATAGAAGGTCTGCTGCTTTTGCGGTCCGGTGAGCGCGGGATCGCCCAACGCCGCCAATGCGGCGCTGGCGTGCTGTTGTACATAGCTTTCCGCCTCCGCGTTGCGCGCGGCATGCGCGGCCGGCGCGAAAGCGAGCGTGGCCGCGCTCGCCAACGCGGCAAGGAAGGCGGTGCGGGTAAAGGCGGCGAGACTCACTGCAATTCTCCTGGGGAAGTTGAGCTTGAAGGGGCCGCCGAGGTCTGGGCTGGAGGCGGGGCGGGTTCTTGTGGCGGAACTGGCGCGGGCGCGGCTTCGGGAGCTGGCGTGGGCGCTGCATCGTCTGGCATGTCAGGCATGCCCGGCATGTCGCCGAAATCGGGCAGGTCCTCGACGCGTTCCTCGCTGTTTCGGACCGCGCTCTGGCGCAGCAGCGTGTAGGTCGTGCGAACGGAGACGTAGGGATCGAACGAATTTTCGCGCAGATCCTCGACCGACTCGATCAGCGACTCGCGCGACGACACCGCCGCGGCGCCAGTTCGCACGCCGCGAACGGCGTCAGCGTTTTCTATGTCGGCCCATGACAGAGGATCGAAGGCGATGTCGACAATGCGCCCAGCCGCGTCGCGCACCGTGGTGGGGCCCATGAGCGGCACGAAGACATAAGGTCCAGCCTCGACCCCCCAAGCGCCAAGGGTTTGGCCGAAATCCTCGTCATGGAGTTCAAAGCCAAGATCGGTGGCCGGGTCCATCAAGCCGCCGAGCCCCAAAGTGGTGTTGAGGCCAAACCGCGCCGCGGTCACCCCCGCGCGCTCGGACTCTCCTTGCAGCACATCGTTGGCAAAGGTCACCGGCGCGCGCAAATTGCGCAGGACATTGCTGAGGCCAATGCGAAAAATCCGTGGCGTGATAGCGCGGTAGCCGCGCGCCACCGGCTCAAGCACGGCTTCGTCGATGGCGTCATGGACCGCATAGAGGTTGCGGTTGGCGCCCTCCCACGGGTCGGAAACAATCTCTTCCTGGGCAAGAGCCGTTCCGGGCGAGAGAATGCCTGCCGCCGCCAAGCCCAAGGCTGTCAAGAAATACCGCATGCATGCGTCCCTCGGTGATCGCAATTAGTGCCGTACCGCGGTTAATCAACGTTAGCTGGCGCCAACCAGGCGCCGGCGCGACTCTTAATTGGGAAGTGCGGCGCGCCGGCCACAAGCGATGGCTATGCCGGCCCGCAAGCCTAAATTTCGGCTTTGCAGAGCGCCACGCCCATGACATATAGAGATATGTTTATATCTCCAACTCAGGTGCCGGAGCGCCGCGATGCTGGCTGGGTCGTGGGGACCCTGCGGGCTGCCGGCGAGCAGACCCGGCTGCGGGTGCTCGCGCTGCTCAGCCAGGGGGAGCTGGCAGTCGGGGAATTGGCGCAGGTGCTAGGCCAGA
>DPWD01000291.1:422-7751 GCA_003526465.1 Hyphomonadaceae bacterium | reverse complement strand
CGCAGACACGCCCGCACCGCGTCCAGCGCGCGGGCGCGGCGCCGACGATGCGGAAAGCGCTGCATCGTCACCTCTAGTGTTTGCTCAGAGCGAACGGCGCGCGCCAGCTCCGTCGCAAGAGCCGCCGCAGCGGCTGACACGCGCCGAGGACTATTCGTCGGTCTATCTCGATCGCGCTCCACTCGCGCCGTTGTCACGCAACGAACTCAATGCTGGCACGATCATTCCGGCGGCGCTCGAAACCGCGATCGACACCGACCTTGCGGGCGCGGTCGCGGCACGCGTGACTGCAAACGTCTATGACACGGTGACGGGCGACGTGCTGCTGGTCCCGCAGGGTGCGCGCCTGCTCGGACGTTACGAGCGCGACGTTGCCTATGGTCAGCGCCGCGCCTTCCTGGTGTGGGACCGCATCCTGTTTCCCAACGGCGTCAGCCTTTCTTTGGGCGGCATGCCGGCGGTTGACGCCTCCGGCGCCACGGGACTGCGTGATCGCGTTGACTATCATTCTGGCCGCCTCATGGCCGCCATTGCGCTCGGCGGCGCCATCACCACGCTTGGTGAGCTGGCGCGCGATCAAGACGAGGACGAGCGCTCGCTCATCGCCAATGCGGGCGACGCGGCCGCAGCGGAAGCCGCGCAAGTCACCGGACGCCTGGTCGATCGCGAACTGCAGGTGCATCCCACCATCCGCATCCGCGCCGGTGCGCCCGTGCGCGTGTTGCTGACCCGAGACGTGATCTTGGATCCTTATGGAGCACCGCGCCGATGACAGCAAAGCTCGCCCGCGCCGGACGCCTGCTCGTTCCAGTCTTCATCGTGCTCGCGCTCATCGCAGCGGCGCCGCACGCGCTTGGCAAGACGTTCCTGATAAACACGACGCCGAGCGTGCCGACGGGACTTTATGTCCGCGACTATAGCGCCTCAGTGGAGCGTGGCGTCATCGTCGCGTTCCGCCAGCCGCAAGCGGCGCGCGCCTACCTTGGCGACACGCTGGGCTTTCCGGGCGATGCGCTCCTCCTGAAATTGGTCGCCGCCGCCCCAGGCGATGTCGCCTGCCGTGAAGCGACCGGCGTCCGCGTTGGCGGTGCGCTGCGTCCGATCATGGAAGCAGACCCGCGTGGCGCAGTGCTGCCGCAATGGCGGGAATGCCGGATGCTTGCCAGTGACGAGATCTTCGCGCTTGGCGGGCATGGCGCATCGAGCTTCGACAGCCGCTATTTCGGTCCGGTGCGCGATTCCGACGTGCTCGGCGTCTATCGGAGCTTCGTGACGTGGTGAGAGCGCTTGCCTTGCTGCTTGCGGCGAACGTGGCCGCATCACCTGCTTTCGCGCAGTCAGCGGATTGGCGAGGCTCGGGCGGCGGCCTGTTCGCGGGCTTGGTCGAGGAAGCGCACGCGCCTGCACGCGCTGAAGCGCGGCCTTCTGAGCAACCATTCGATGCGATCGTGCGGCGCGTCGCGAGTGACCACAATCTCGATCCCAATCTGCTGCACGCAATTCTGATCGTGGAAAGTGCCTATCGCCCCGACGCTGTGTCCGCCGCCGGCGCGCAAGGGTTGGCCCAGCTCATGCCGGGCACGGCGCGCGATCTCGGCGTCGATGACCCCTTCGACCCTGAACAGAATGTCGCCGGCGGTGGCGCCTACATCGCTAGCATGCTGGAGCGCTATCGCGACGTGCGTCTGGCGCTCGCGGCCTACAATGCAGGTCCCGGCCGCGTCGATCGCTTGGGCCGTGTCCCCGCCGTTCCCGAGACTGAAGGCTATGTCCGCGATGTCGTCGAATGCTTCCTCGACCTCACCGCCGGGCGCAATGTCCGGAGCGTTGGCGAATGCCGCGAGGATACGCCGCCCGCAGCGCGCGCCGAGCACAGCCCTATTCTAATTGCGCGAACGCCCTGACGGAGCCGCCCATGCTTGACGATGAAAACAGGCTCCTCTCGCCATCCGATGTCGCCGTTCTGCTCGACGTCAAGACGACGACGCTTGAGAAGTGGCGTGAAAACGGCCGCGTCGACCTTCCCTTCGTCAAGCTCGGCGCCAAGGCGATTAAGTACCGCTATCGCGACGTTGTCGCTTTCATCAACGCTCGCGTGGCGACCTCCACCGCTGAGGCGCGATTGCTTATAGCCAGGACGGAGGCTGCGTTGTGAAGCGCGCCAGGAAATCTCGCCGTGCGCGGCAGGGCATACCCGTCAATCAAATGGAGCTGTTCAGCGACGCCCCAGCACCGGCGAAGCCCGCGCCTTTACGATCAACAACGCCTCGCAAACCCGTGGCAGCGGTTCAGATAATACCGAAGGGTCGGAAGGCGCCCGTGGCGCGATCTCCCTCGTCGGCCGAGACGTCACCGGCAGGCGCACTTCTCGATGTGCGCCAGGCGGCGGCGAGGCTCGGTCTCTCCAAGTCAACGCTCGATAAGATGCGAAGCCGAGGCGTGGGCCCGAGGTTTATCAAGTCAACGGATCGCGCCGTGCGGTACGATCCCGTCGACTTGGATCTGTGGGTGGTCGAACGGCGGCGGCAATCCACGGAGCCGAGTTCGTGACAATCCACTCGTCCGCTTTTCGCGTTGGACGGCGTTGCCTCTTATTTCCCGGTCTCTGTTGACGTTCACAATTACTGGCGCTCTCGCTTGCCCTCGCGGCGGCCGGCCATGATTGCCAGCGTGGCGTGCATCAGCCTAAGTCGGACGAGATCGCCCCACTTTCCTTAAGTTGGGCGCCGGAAAGTTGTTTCCGTTTGTTTCCCGCATCCAGGGTTTGTTTCCGGACCGCTCCGGGGCCCCAATACTTATCCACAGTGAACAAAGCGGAGAAACCGGGACCGACCATGACCGGCGCCCCCTCTTCATCAGCATTGACCGAGGATGACTTCTTTACTGAGGAGGAGGTGATCGCCCGCTATCGGGGGACGATCTCGCTTGGGACACTGCGCAATTGGCGCTCGCAGCGCATTGGGCCGACCTATCAAAAAGTCGGCAAGACCGTCCTCTATAGGCGAGCCGCACTTATTGCGTGGGACAGCAAAAACACGGTTGTCTGCACGAAAGCGTCGTAGCGGTCCTGGCGGCTGGCTTAGTTGCCTCCGACCGGCGCGTGGGCCTCTCGAAGCAAATCACCAATCGAACGCCCCCCAATGCGGCAAACCGCGATCACACGATCATAGGACCGCACCCGCCCATTGCGGCCGCGACGGCTTTCGCATCGGGCTTGCCTGCCGAGGGCGAGCTGCTCCAGCATCGCCTTTGATCGAGGCCCCTCAGACGAGCCAAGCTCAGGTGCGTCAAAGTCGACCAGGCGAACCTCGACCCAACGACTTGGATCATTGTCGGCGCCTACGCAAAGACTGTCTCCGTCACCGACATAGCGAACAACGCCGGTGAAGCTCTCGCCAGCGCGCTGCGGCAACGGGGCTGCACATGGATCGGCAAAAGCGATGCTGGGCGCGAAAATCAGGAACATGAAAACCAAGGCGGCGCGTGCATCCGTGAGCCCTGAGACTCGCTTCACGAACCTCAAATGTCGAAGAATGCGGCCGACGCCATCGCTCGCGCGCTCACACGCGCGCTGCCAATTCAGGCATTCCATTTTTCGTCCGTGTATGATTGAGTGTGAATGCACGTGTGTCAGCAGTGATGATCGTGATTGTAGCGAGAAGGGTCTCTTACCATACCTAGCCCGCCATCTCGAATTGCGAAAAATTGGCTGTTTCCACAAGTGAATCAACGCGAAACGCGATTCCGAAAGAAGCTGCACAATCATCCCTCCGGCGATCCCAAACCTTCCGCGGCCGACATCGCCATCACCCGTGAAATCGTCGCGGCCGCGCAGGCGGTGTCGGTCAAGGTGCACGATCATCTCGTGGTAGGGCGCAACGGCGCGGCAAGCTTTAAGAGCTTGGGGTTGTTGTGAGAAGCGCACCTCCCCCCTTGCGGGGGAGGTGGCGAGCGCATGCGAGCCGGAGGGGGGTGACGGCGGTGCTCTCCCAGTATGAACTGTACGAGCGCGAACTCCCAGATCACGGCGCCGAACCCCCACCCCCTGCCCCCTCCCCGCAAGGGGGAGGGGGAGCGATCGTGCTGTGATTGCCCTGCCGCGAGAGTAGTGGGTCCGCCCGCGATTCAATTCGAAACCTGCGGCGCTACCGCAGCCCCGCGTTGATTTTCTCTAGCGCGCTCACGGGCGGCACGAGATCGGCGTCGGTGAGTTTGTTGAGCGGGGTCTCGACCGTGTTGAGCGCATCGTGCAGGTCGTGCGCGTCCGGATCGACATAAAGCAGCCCGGTGACGATTTCCCCCGCCATGGCCTTGCGCCCGAGATAGGCGAGTGCTGCGTTGCGCCGGCTGGGGTCGTAATCGTCTTCGAGTTTGCGGAAGCGCAGGATCGAGCCGTCGTGCTGGCGCACCTCTTTCAGTTCGCCCGGCTCGTAGTCCGCACGGATCGGCGCGCGCGGGGTGATCACGTCCATGCGGTTCACGGCTTCGTTGTGAGCGCGCACATAGTCGAAACTCTTGGTGGAGCCGACGTGATTGTTGAACGCCACGCAGGGGCTGATGACATCGATAAACGCAGTTCCCTTGTGCGAAAGCGCGCCTTTGATCAGCGGCACGAGCTGCGCCTTGTCGCCCGAGAACGAGCGCCCGACATAGCTCGCGCCAAGCTGCAGCGCGAGCATCACCAGGTCGATAGCGCTATCCTTGTTCTCCGCGCCCTTTTTGGCTTTGGAGCCCTTGTCCGAGGTAGCCGAGAATTGACCCTTGGTGAGCCCGTACACGCCGTTGTTCTCGACGATATACGTCATGTTGACCCCGCGCCGCATCGCGTGCGCGAACTGGCCAAGCCCAATCGAGGCGCTGTCGCCATCGCCGGAAACGCCAAGATAGATCAGGTCCTTGGCGGCGATGTTTGCGCCGGTGAGCACCGAGGGCATGCGCCCATGCACAGCGTTGAAGCCGTGCGCGGGTGAGACGAAATAATCCGGCGTCTTCGAGGAGCAACCGATGCCGGAAAACTTGGCCAGCCGGTGCGGCGCGAGATCGATCTCGAAACAAGCCTGGATGATGGCCGCGCTGATCGAGTCGTGGCCGCAGCCCGCGCACAGCGTGGAAATGCGACCCTCATAGTCGCGGCGGGTGAAACCGAGCGCGTTCTTCTCCAGCGACGGGTGGTGCAGCGGCGGCTTGGCGAGATAAGTCATTTCACTTTCTCCGGCGCCGCGGCGGCTTGGCCGGCCTTCAGCTTGTCGGCGATGTCGCGCACGATGAAGCGCGCCGTGATCGGCGTGCCGTCATAGTGCAGCACGGAGACAAGGCGAGCGGGATGCACGCCGCCTTCGTTGACCAGCAGCGACTTCAATTGCGCGTCGCGGTTCTGCTCCACCACGAACACCTGCTCGTGGGAGCGGATGAACTCGAACACCTCGTCCTGGAAAGGAAAGGCGCGCACGCGCAACGCATCGAGATGCACCCCGCGCGCCTCAAACGCGGCGAGCGCTTCGTCCATCGCCGGCTCGGTCGAGCCGAAATAGATCACCCCGTCCGGGGTGCGCTTGTTGGCGTTCTTGCGGATCGGCGCAGGCACATGAGATTTCATGGTCTGCCATTTGCGCAGCAGGCGCTCCATGCCTTCGGTGTAGTCCTCGCCGCGCTCGCTGTAGCGGGCGTCCTTGTCGTGGCTGGAGCCGCGCGTGAAGTAGGCGCCCTTGCTCGGGTGCGTGCCCGGATAAGTGCGGTAGGGAACCGCGTCGCCATCGACGTCGCGATAGCGTCCAAACGGCACGCCCTGCTCCAGATGTTCGTAGCTCAGCACCTTGCCGCGATTGAGCCGGCGCTTCTCGTCCCATTTGAACGGCGCGGTCAGCCATTCCTGCATGCCGATATCGAGATCGAGCATCACGAACACCGTGGTCTGGAAAAAATCCGCGAGGTCGAAGGCCTGCGCGCCGAACTCGAAGCATTCGGTCGGGTTGGCGGGAAACAGCATCGGATGCTTGGTGTCGCCGTGCGAAGCGTACGCCGCCAGCAGCAGATCGGATTGCTGCGTGCGCGTGGGCATGCCGGTCGAGGGCCCGCCGCGCTGCACGTCGAAAATCACCGCGGGAACTTCCGCGTAGTAAGAGAAGCCCACGAACTCGTTCATCAGCGAAATGCCGGGGCCCGAAGTGCAAGTGAACGCCCGCGAGCCCGCCCAGCCCGCGCCCATGACCATTCCAATGGAGGCAATCTCATCCTCGGCCTGCACGATGGCGTAGCGCGACTTGCCTTCGCCATCCTTGCGCAGCGCGCGGCAATGTTTCTCGAAGCCCTCGGCCAGCGACGTGGACGGTGTGATCGGATACCAGGCGCAGAAGGTGGCGCCGCCATAGACAGCGCCCAGCCCCGCGGCCTCGTTGCCCTCGACGAAGATGCGGTCGCCCACTTTGTCGGCGCGGCGCAGCTTCAGGCCGATCGGGGCGATGTTGTTTTCGGTGTAGGCGCGGCCAAGTTCGAAGGCTTTGAAATTGGGCTGGATCAGCTTGTCCTTGCCCTTGAACTCGTCGGTCAGCAATTGCTTGACCAAATCGGGCTCGATACCGAGCAAGTGCGCGATGACGCCGATATAGCAAATGTTCTTGAACAATTGCCGCTCGCGCGGATTGATGAACTCGGCCGCGATGAGCTCCGTCAGCGGCGCGCCGATGAGCGTGATGTCGTCGCGGAATTTGGAGGCCGGCAGCGGCTTGGAGCTGTCGTACAAGATATAGCCGCCGGGCTCGATGCCTTTCACGTCAGCGTCCCAGGTTTGCGGGTTCATCGCCACCATGAGATCGACGCCGCCGCGCCGCCCCAGCCAGCCGGCCTCGCTCACGCGCACCTCGTACCAGGTCGGCAAACCCTGAATGTTAGAGGGGAATATATTGCGCGCGCCGACCGGCACGCCCATGCGCAGAATGGCTTTGGCGAAAAGTCCGTTGGCGGAAGCCGATCCGGACCCGTTCACGTTGGCGAATTTGACTACAAAGTCGTTGGTAGCGGCGATGGGCTTCGGCATTGCGAAGAGCGGCCCCTTCTGCCCGTCGAAATGAGTGGCGGCGGAGGTCCGCCAGCGGGCGCTCCTGCTTAGCCGGTCGGTTCAAGCAAATGAAGAGGGATGCGCTAGTGGGTGAGCGAGCGCTCCGCTGCGCCGAGACTAGCGTCCCTCCCCCCCACCGGCTGCTTCGCAGCCGGCGGACGAACATCGCGGGATCGCAAGCGATCCCGTGGCGGGGGAGGTGGCGAGCGTATGCGAGCCGGAAGGGGGTGACGGCGGTGTTCTCTCGGGATGAGTCCAAATATGAAAGGGCGCAC
>DPWD01000291.1:0-304 GCA_003526465.1 Hyphomonadaceae bacterium | reverse complement strand
AGCGGAGAAGAAGCTCTGGCGCGTGCTGCGCGAGTTTCCGCCGGAGCAGTCGCATTGGCGCAAGCAGACCGCCATAGGCCCATTCATCGTTGATTTCGTGTGTCATGGCGCGAAGCTCATCGTTGAACTCGATGGCGGCGTGCACGATGAGCCAGAGGCACAAGCACGAGACCGCGAACGCCAAGCCTTTCTCGATGGGCGCGGCTATCGCGTCATGCGTTTCACAAATGCTGAAGTGTTTGCGGACATTGGACTTGTAGCGCGCACCATTCTAGCCGCTTAGCGTCCCTCCCCCCTTGCGGGG
>DPWD01000079.1 GCA_003526465.1 Hyphomonadaceae bacterium | reverse complement strand
TCGCGGGCGCAACGGCGAGAGGCCCCGCCCAGCGCGCGGGCGAGGAGAGGATGGGCCTCAACCAGCCTTCGCCAATTTCAACGCCGCCAACGACAGCGAGGAAAACCGCGCACCGGCGGCGGCTTCTGGCGCCTCGCGCAGCGCGCTGCATTCGGGTCTGGGCGTCATGGACCGCAAGCTGCTCGGCATGATCGACGCCATGGCGCAATTCGAGGCCAGGTCGTCAAGCGATCTGGGCCTGGGGCGTAGAAAGCTCGATCCGCGCGTGGCCGAGCTTTTGACCGCGCTGCCGGATATCCGCTAGGCCAGGGATATGAGCTCAGACCAAACAAGCGCGCCCAAAGCGCCCCCGCCCGGCGTGCCGCGCACGGTGGCCGAAGCCTTGGGTCAAATCGTGTGGCTCTTGTCGCAATCGGCCATCCACCGCGAGCTTAAGATCAAGGATATGGAATGGTCGTTCTTCCCGGCGGTGCTGCTTGAACAATTCCGGGTGTTTCGCTTCGGTCCTTTGCCGGGCAGCGAGAACATGGACGCAAGCGCCTTCGCCAAACTCGGCCTCACCAAGGAAGGCCTCGAACAAATGCCGCTCGGCGTCGCCATCTGGGCCAAGCTCTCCGAGGAAGCTGAAGCGCGTTTGGAAAAAGGCGAAAAACTCAAGACCGAGGATTGGAAGTCCGGCGAGCGCGTCTGGCTGGTCGAAATGATCTCGCCGTTCGCAACGCCGGAAAACAAACTCTCCGAAGCGATGCTGATCGATCTCATCCAAGGCCCGTTCAAGACCACCGTGTTTCACCTGCACCGCACCGATCCCAAATCAGGTCGCCGCGATAAGGTCACCGTCGCTCAGCACGTGCAGTGAGGGCACCGAAACTGTAGCCGAAAAGGGGGAAACGCCCCTGATCGCGCTCCCCCAATTGGTTTTGGTTGTGGCGCGGCTGGTAACACGTATCGTTCGATTAGGTGTCTATTAGGTGTTTTTCTTGTGGACAGCGCAGCGGTATCTCAATTATTGCCAATAGAAACATGGTGGTGGCGGGTGGACTTGAACCACCTACCTTGGGGTTATGAATCCCACGCTCTAACCAGATGAGCTACGCCACCGAAGGGCGGGACACATAGCGGCGGCGGGGCCCCCGAGCAAGCGCGCCGGGATCGCGGCGGCCGGCCGGCTTGGACTCAAAGCAAGATTGTTACGTGCCTCTACCGTGTTGGCGCTTGCTAGCTCGCCTAGATCGCGCAAGATTGGACGAAAATCCCTCGAACCCAGCCATTGGAGGAAATCTTGACCGACGAGCTGGACGCCATCGACGTCCGCATCCTCGACCTTCTGCAGCAGGACGCTAGCCTTTCCATCGCTGACATCGCCGAGAAGGTGGGGCTGTCATCGTCGCCAGCTTGGCGGCGCATCGAGCGGCTGAAAAAAATTGGCGTCATCCTGCGGCAGGTCACCTTGCTCGACCACGAAAAACTCGGGCTTACGTTCGAGGTGATCGCATCGGTGAAGCTGCAATTGCCGACGCGCGACAATCTCGAGAAATTCGAGGCGGCGGTCGCCGATTGGCCGGAGGTGGTCGATTGCGCCACCGTGACGGGCGCGGTCGATTACATGCTGCGCGTCATTACCCGTGACATTCACGCCTACGACGATTTCCTGCGCGACAAGATGCTGGCGTTGGGACTTGTGTCGGACGTGCAGTCGCGCATCGTTATTCGCGTGCCAAAACGCACCACGGCGGCGCCGATTTCGCTGGCGCCGGTCGGGCAAAGTTGAGGCATGGCCCGCACACAGGCCGTGGATTATGACGAACGGCGCGAGGCGATCGTGGCCGCGGCGGCCGCCTCGTTTGCGCGCGAAGGCTTCGCTAGCGCCTCGGTTTCCGAACTCGCGAAGCGCTGCAAGACATCGAAGGCGCTGATCTATCATTATTTCAAGTCGAAGGAGGATATCCTTTACGAGGTGATGGTCAGCCACGTGCGCGCGCTCGACATCGCCGCGCGCCAGGCCGCCAGCGGCGAAGCAAGGCCAGAGCGCAAGCTGCGCGAACTCGCCCACGCTTTTCTGGCGCTCTATGTCGGCGCCGCCGACCGGCATAAGGTGCTGCTGAACGATCTGGGCCAGTTGCCGAAGCAGCGACGCGCGGAGATTGTCGCCGTGCAGCGCGGCCTGATCGAGACCGTGCGCAAACTCCTGGTGGAGATCGAGCCCTCGTTGAAACGCAAGCGGGCGGAGGGCTTCGCCGCCGCCATGCTCTTCTTCGGCATGATCAATTGGACCCATACTTGGTTCGATCCGAAGGGGCCGGTGAGCGCGGGTGCGCTGGCGGAAATGGCGGTTGATCTGGTGCTGGAGGGATTGGCCGCCGTATAGCGGCGACACTCACGGCTTGACCCATTCCATAACGAGAAAGTGGGGCGCACGCCGATAATTCGAGGCCTTCGGCTCGGGCGCGCCGGCAACTGGGGTAGGCTCATCGAAGAAGTTGAGTTGCAGCCCCGAGCCCAGGAGCGCGTCCATGTAGGCGCTGAGCGGACGATGGTGATTGCGAACGCGAATGCCGCGATTTTCGATCCAGTAGGCGCGCGGATCGAGGTAGCGATCGAAACGAAAGCTGAGTTTGTCACCGTGCGCGTTCCGCGCCCAGCCTAACTCGCTCGATCCATCGCCCGCCGTGTTGAAGCTGTTCAGGTTGGCGATCAGAAGCTTCCCGCCTGGCGCAAGGACGCGCGCCATTTCGACGATGGCGCGTTGATAATCTGGGATGTCGATAAGGCTGAGATAGGAGGCCACGAGATCGAAGCTGGTTTCGCTGAACGGCAGACTTTCGCCGCGGCCCTCGACGTAGACGCCTTCAGGATCGCGTGCGCGCGCGGTCGCGATCAAGGATGGCGTGGGATCGACGCCTGTTGTGGCGATTCCGTGCTGTCGCAGCATGCGGCAAAAGCGGCCCTCCCCGCAGCCAACATCAAGGGCGCGCTTGGGCGCATGTGCAAGCGCGCGCGGCAACATCACCGGATCGAGCACATAACGGCGGCCAAAGTCGCCGTGCTCGCCCTGGTCGGCGATCCACGCCGCCGCTGACGCTTCCCAGCCATTGTCCAGGCGCATGCACGGGGCGTCTATCAAATGTCGTAGCTCAGCGCCACGCCTTCGCTGACCGGCGTCGCCTGGCACGTCAGCACGTAGCCGTCCGCGAGTTCCTGCGGGGAGAGCCCGTAATTCACCTTCATCTCAACCTTGCCGGCGGTGACTTTTGCGCGGCAGGTAGCGCAGACCCCGCCCTTGCATGCGAACGGCGCGGGCAGGCCGGCGGCGCGGACATTGTCGAGAATTGAGCGCTTCTCGGGGTCGAAAGTGACGTTCACGCGCCGCCCATTGAGCGTCACGCTCATTTTCAAGCCCGCGGCTTTTTCCTCAAGGGCGCGCGCGGCGGCGAGCTGTGCGGCCGATAATTCCGCGGTGGTGAAGCGTTCGATCAGGATGCGCGCTTTCGCCACGCCGCGCGCGGTCAACGCCTGTTCAACCGCGTCCATCATCGGGCCGGGTCCGCAGATGAAGAATGCATCGACGCCCTCCGGCGTGATCAGCGTCGTGAAGATCTCTTCGCATCTTTCGCGGTCGAGGCGGCCGTTGAAGAGAGCGATCTCTTCCTCTTCGTCCTCGAGGAAGTGATAGAGCGCAAGCCGGTCCAGGTAGCGGTCTTTCAGCCCGGCCAATTCCTCCAGGAACATGATCCCCGCCGACGTGCGGTTGCCGTAGCACAGCGTGAAGTGCGAGCGCGGTTCGGTTTCGAGTGCGGTCTTGATCAGGGACAATATCGGCGTGATGCCGGAGCCGCCAGCGAAGGCGGCGTAGCGTTGCGCGGCGTGGGGCGCGAAATTCCAGGTGAAGCTGCCGTGCGGCGCCATGGCGTCGAGAGTGTCGCCAACGGTGAGGCTCTCATTGGCCCAACCGGAGAACACGCCGCCGGCGATCTGTTTAATGCCGATCTTCAGCACCCCCTCGTTCGGCGAAACGCACAGCGAATAATTGCGCCGGATTTCCTCCCCGTCGATTTCGCGGCGGAAGGTCAGATGCTGACCCGCCTTGAAGGCGAAGAGCGGGGCGACTTCCAACGGCGCCTCCAAGCGCACGCACACCGAATCCGGCGTCTCGCGTTTGACCTCGACCACGCGCAGCGGATGAAAATCGTGGCTCATCAGTGGCACTTAAAGCGGTCGAAAGGCTCCGCGCATGCGCCGCAGCGCCATAGCGCTTTGCAGGGCGTTGAGCCGAAGCGGCTCAGTTCCTCGGTGTTGAGCGAGCCGCAGCGCGGGCATTGCGCCGGCGCGTCATTGTTGAGCGATGCGGCGCCTGCGCCCTTCGGCGGCGGGGCGATGCCGTAGGCGCGCAGCTTTTCGCGGCCCTCGTCGCTGATCCAGTCCGTGGACCAAGGCGGGGAGAGCGTCGTTTCGATCTTGATGTTCGCAAAGCCGTGTTCATCGAGCGCCTCGCGGATGCTCTGCTCGATAACGAGAGTTGCTGGGCAGCCCGTGTACGTCGGCGTGATCACTATCCGATCAGCATGAAACGACCGTACAATCCCCAATTCGAGGACTGAAATGCATGGAATTTCGGGGTCGGCGACAGTGTCCAAAGCTTGCGCCAGCGCGACCATCGGCGCGCGCGGCGATTCCTCGCCGATCGGCCAGGCCGGAAGAGGCCGTCGAGATGCCGTCACCACGTCGCCCCCGGATAAGCGCGCTGCAGAAATTGCATCTCGCTCAAGAGGTGGCCCAGATGTTCGCTATGATGGCCCTCGCGCCCGCCTAGAACCGGGCGGTGGGGCGCCGGGCGAGAGAGCGTCGCCTCAGCCAGCACCCCGTCGATGCGCGCATCCCACGCCGCGCGCAGGGCTGGCTTGTCGACGGCAATGCCTTGGCTAGCGAGCTTCGTCTCGATCGCATCCAATACGAACAATTCGTCGACGAAGCGCCACATCCAGTCCAGCCCGGCGATCATGCGCGCGCGGCTTTCATCGGTCCCATCGCCCAGCCTCGCCACCCAATCGGAGGCCAGGCGCGCATGGTAGGCCACTTCCTTCACCGCCTTGGCGGCTATCGCGGCAAGACGCGGGTCGGTTGAACCTGTGAGCGCTCCAAACTGGAGTTCCTGGAAGTGCGAGAAAAGAAACTGCCTGGCGATGGTCCGAGCGAAATCGCCATTCGGCTGCTCGACCAGCAAGCAATTGCTGAAATCGAGCACGTCGCGCTTGAAGGCCAGCGCGTCGGCGTCGCGACCCTTGGCTTCGATTTCGCCAGCGAGGCCGAGGAAATGCGTCGCCTGGCCCACCAAATCGAGCGCTATGTTAGCGAGCGAGAGATCTATCTCAAGCGCTGGCGCATGCCCGCACCATTCGCTTAAGCGCTGACCCAGGATTAGCGCATCGTCGCCGAGGCGCAGCGCGTATTGGGCGAGCGGCGGGAGTTTCGCCATCACAGATGCTTCACGTTGTCGGGGATAGTGTAGAACGTCGGGTGCCGGTAAATCTTGTCTTCCGCCGGTTCGAACAATGGCCCCGCCTGGGCCGGATCGGAAGCAACGATTTGCGCCGAGGGAACCACCCACAAGCTCACGCCCTCCATGCGCCGCGTATAAGCGTCGCGCGCATGATCGAGCGCCATCGCAGGGTCGGCGGCGTGCAGGCTGCCAGCGTGACGGTGCGACAGCCCGCCTTTGCCGCGGATGAACACTTCCCAGAGGGGCCAATCGTTGTTCATCGAACTCTCCGTTGTCCTTAGACCGCCGGCGTTCTCGCCGGCGCCTGAGTGTCCTTGGTGAAATCGTTGTTGCCTTCGTGTTTAAACACAAAGGCGCCAAGGGCGCATAAAGTGCACGAAGAACGACGCCGGCGCTCCATATCGCTACTCCGCCGCAATCTTCGCCGCGGTGCGTTTGGCCGCGTGGACAAGCGCTGCGTCGCGCACCCAGGCGCCGTCTTCCCATGCCTTCACGCGCGCTTGCATGCGCTCCTTGGCGACCGAACCCTCGCCGCGCACCACTGCGTAGAACTCTTCCCAGTCGATCTCGCCGTAATCGTAATGTCCGCGCGCTTCGTTCCATTTGAGCTTTTTGTCGGGAATGCTGAGCCCAATCGCCTCGGCTTGCGGCACGCTGACATCGACGAATTTTTGCCGCAGCTCATCATTGGTTTCGCGCTTGATGCGCCAGCGAATGCTCTGTTCGGTGTTGGGGGATTTGTCGTCCGGCGGCCCGAACATCATCAGGCTTGGCCACCACCAGCGGGCGAGCGCATCCTGCGCCATGCGCTTTTGCTCTCGCGAGCCTCCCGCCAGCGCCATCATGATTTCGTAGCCCTGGCGCTGATGGAAGCTCTCTTCCTTGCACACGCGCACCATGGCGCGCGCGTAGGGGCCAAACGAAGTGCGCTGCAGCGGCACCTGATTCATGATCGCCGCGCCATCGACCAGCCAGCCGATCGCGCCGATATCGGCCCAGGTCAGCGTCGGGTAATTGAAGATGGTGGAATATTTGGCCTTGCCCGAATGGAGCGCCTCGATCATCTCCGCGCGCGATGTGCCGAGCGTCTCCGCCGCCGCGTAGAGATACAGTCCGTGACCGCCTTCGTCCTGAACCTTCGCCAGCAGGATCGCCTTGCGCCGCAGGCTCGGCGCGCGTGTGATCCAATTGCCCTCCGGCAGCATACCGACAATTTCCGAATGCGCGTGCTGCGAGATTTGCCGCACCAAAGTGCGCCGGTAAGCCTCCGGCATCCAATCCTTCGGCTCAATAAACTCGTCATTGGCCACGCGCGCTTCGAAGGCCGCCAGCAGCTTGGGATCCTCCTGCTTGAGCGGTGTCGGCTCGGATTTCTTCTTGTCCTTGCCGGAAAGGTCGGTCGTGTACATGGGCGCTCCGAGGCTGGTTCTAGAATAAACCGACCGCGCGGTCAATTAATGTGCCTCGATCACCGCTCTGCCTAACGTCCGAGAAAGCGCCGTAAATTCAGCGATTGCGCGACCGTCGCTGGCGCTCACCTTGACATGATAGACCCCGGAGCGCCCAGCGCGCGTGGACTCGCGCGCTTCCGCGAACAAGGTCTCGCCTTCGCGAGCCTGCGTGAGGAGCGCGATGCTCGCCTGCTGGGCCACTGTTGCCTCGTTGCGGGAATTGGCGGCGTAACCGAAGGCGGCAGCGGCCAAAGTGAAAACAATGCCGCCATGGGCGATGCCGTGGCCGCTAAGCATGTCCGCGCGCACCGTCATGGATACGCGCACAAAACCCTCGCGCGCCTCCTCGATCGCGATCCCCAGAGCCGGCCCCACGCCTTCGCGCGCGAACATCGCCTCAGCCACGCGCCGCGCCAACTCATCCGCCTGGTTCATCGCGCCCTCGATTGACCCTCCCTATGTTCTATCATAGGCCATGCGCTCCTGCGAAGCGCGGAGCGCAATCCATGGATTTTGAAACCATTCTGTTTGAGCAGACCGGCGGCGTCGCGCGCGTGACGCTCAATCGCCCCGACCGGCTCAACAGCTTCATCGTGCAAATGCACGACGAACTTTCGCGCGCCATCGAGGCGGCCTCCAACAGCGCGCGCGTGCTGGTCCTGACCGGGGCTGGGCGCGGCTTTTGCGCGGGGCAGGATCTGTTAGACCGCGCGGTCGCTCCGGGCGGGCAGGGCGTGGACCTTGGGGAGTCGATCGAAAAGCGCTACAATTCGCTGATCCGCCGTCTGGCGAGTTTGGAAATGCCAGTGATCTGCGCGGTGAACGGGGTAGCCGCCGGCGCCGGCGCCAATAT
>DPWD01000310.1:1416-4122 GCA_003526465.1 Hyphomonadaceae bacterium | reverse complement strand
CGCCCGCCGCCGCGATAATCGCGCACGCCGTACTTGGCGTCATAGACATAATCGGCATGGCCGGGGCGGTAGAGGTCGCGGATCGCATCGTAATCGCGCCCGCGCTGGTCGACGTTCTCGATCATGAGCGAAATCGGCGCTCCGGTGGTGACCGGCCCCCCAGTGCGGTCGTCCTCGAACACGCCGGAGAGGATTTTCACTTCGTCCGGCTCCTGGCGCTGGGTGACAAAGCGGCTCTGGCCGGGCCGGCGGCGGTTGAGCCAGAACTGGAGGTCGGCCAGCGTCAACGGCAGGCCGGGGGGCGCCCCATCAACGACGCAGCCAAGCGCTGGACCGTGGCTTTCACCCCAGGTGGTGACGCGAAAGAGGTGGCCGAAGCTGTTGTGGGACATGGGTCTGCCGAACGCTTATATCGAGTTTGCTACAAGGAGCACGATTCCGTGTCAGGCGACGACCTCATTCCCCCTTCGCCGAGCTACGATCCCCTCGCGCCGCCCCCGCCTGACGATGCGGCCCTGTTCGCCGAGGCCGAGCCGTTCGCGCTGTTCGAGCGCTGGTTCAAGGAGGCAAAGGCCAAGGAGCCGAACGACCCGAACGGCATGGCGCTGGCGACCGTCGATGCGTCGGGCGCGCCCGATGTGCGCATGGTGCTGTTGAAGGATTTCGACGCCGCCGGCTTCGTTTTCTACTCCAATGCCGAAAGCGCCAAGGGCCGCCAGTTGGAGGCGAACCCCAGCGCGGCGCTGTGTTTCCACTGGAAGAGCCTGCGCCGGCAGGTGCGCGTGCGCGGGCCGGTATCGTTCGTAAGCGGTGAGGAAGCCGACGCATATTTCCAGACGCGCGACCGCGGCGCGCGGCTGGGCGCATGGGCAAGCGAGCAATCGCGTCCGCTGCCGGATCGGCTGGCGCTGGAAAAGCGCGTCGCCGAGTTCGCGTTGAAGTTCGGATTGGGAGAGATTCCGCGGCCGCCGCACTGGATAGGCTGGCGGCTCGCCCCGCTGCAGATCGAGTTCTGGCGCGACCGCCCGTTCCGCCTGCACGACCGGCTGGTGTTCGAGCGCGAGAGCGTGGGCCGCCCGTGGGTCAAGACCAGGCTTTTTCCATGAAGTTCGCTGCGGCGATTGCCGCGCGCGCGCGCGCCCACTAACATCGCGCAAAACACCAGGGAGACGCGCGCGATGCTTGGGCTGATGCAGGACTGGCCGCTGACGGTCGATAAGATACTCGACCATGCTCAGGCGTGGTTTCCCAAGCGCGAAGTGGTGACGCGCAGCCTGGAAGGTCCGATCTCGCGCACCACTTATGGCAATATCTGGCGCCGCGCCAAGCAGGTCACCAACGCGCTCAAGGGCGAGGGGATCGCGCTGGGCGACCGCGTGGCTACGTTGGCCTGGAACACCGAACGCCACATGGAAGTCTGGTACGGCGCCATGGGCATGGGCGCGGTGCTGCACACTGTCAATCCGCGGTTGTTTCCCGAACAGATCGCCTGGATCGTCAACCACGCCGAGGACAAAATACTGTTCCTCGACACCACGTTCGTACCGACCATCGAGAAGGTCGCTGGCGATCTGCGCACGGTAAAGGCGTACGTGATCCTCACCGATCGCGAGCACATGCCGAAGACCACCCTACCCAACGCCATGGCCTATGAGGACTTCATCGAGGGCCATGGCCAGGCGGCGGCCTGGGGCGGCTTCGACGAGAACACCGCCTGCGGGCTCTGTTACACCTCGGGCACCACGGGCGATCCCAAGGGCGTGCTCTACTCGCATCGTTCGAACCTGCTGCATGCGCTCGCCGCCAACCAGACCGATTGCTTCGGCGCCGGCGCCAACGACGTGGTGTTGCCCGTGGTGCCGATGTTCCACGCCAATGCCTGGGCGATCGCATTCGTCGCGCCGATGTGCGGGGCGAAGCTGGTGATGCCCGGCGCCAAGCTCGATGGCGCGAGCGTCTATGAATTGCTGGAGAGCGAGAAAGTCACGTTCACCGCCGCCGTGCCCACGGTGTGGCTGATGCTCTTGAATTATCTGCGCGAAACCAATTCCAAACTCACCACCTTGAAGCGCGTCGCCATTGGCGGCTCGGCCGTGCCAGAGGCGGTGCTGCGCGCGTTCGAGGACGATTACGGCGTCGAGGTGGTGCACGCCTGGGGCATGACCGAGATGAGCCCGATCGGCACCATCGGCAAATTGCTGCCCGAACACTACGCCCAGGCCCACGAGGCTCAGATCAAGGCCAAGCTAAAGCAGGGCCGGGCGCTGTTCACGGTGGACATGAAGGTAGTCGACGATGAGAACCGCGAAAAGCCCCGCGACGGCAAGGCATTCGGGCGGCTCGTGGTGAAAGGGCCGGCGGTGGCGCGCGCCTATTTTAAGAATGCCGGCGCGCGTAACGCAAAGGGGGAGTGCTTGGAGGCCGACGGTTTCTTCGACACCGGCGATGTCGCGACCCTCGACGAACTCGGGATCATGCAGATCACCGACCGCGCCAAGGATGTGATCAAGTCCGGCGGCGAATGGATTTCCTCGATCGACATCGAGAACATCGCTGTAGGCTGCGAGGGCGTCGCCAACGCCGCGGTGATCGGCGTGGCGCATCCAAAGTGGGACGAGCGGCCGCTGCTGATCGTCGAGCCGAAACCGGGCGCCAATCCGACGAAGGAACAAGTCCTCGCCTTCCTCGAAGGCAAGATCGCCAAAT
>DPWD01000310.1:0-1205 GCA_003526465.1 Hyphomonadaceae bacterium | reverse complement strand
ACGGCGCTGCACCCCCACCCCCCGCCCCCTCCCCGCAAGGGGGAGGGGGATGGCTGCAACTACGATGCCGCGCTTCCGCAACGCGATGTACGCAAACGCATTCTGCTCGCTTGCGGGGGAGGAGTAAGAGAACGCCATGCTACTCTCCAAAATCACACTGGTCGTGCGCGACTATGACGAAGCGATTGCCTACTTCATCGGCGTGCTCGGCTTTCGGCTTGTGGAAAACACCGACATGGGCGGCGGCAAGCGTTGGGTTATGGTGTCGCCAGGCGAGGGTTCGGCGGACATCTTGTTGGCAAAGGGCGCGAACGAGGCCCAGTTAGCGCGCGCGGGTGACCAGACCGGGGGCAGGGTGGCGTTCTTCCTCGACACCGACGATTTCGATCGCGACCACGCGGCTCTTCTGGCGCGCGGGGTGAATTTCCTCGAGGCGCCGCGTGAGGAAGCCTATGGCAAAGTCGCGGTATTTGCGGATATTTACGGCAACAAGTGGGACCTCGTTCAGCCGAAGGCTTGAGCGGGAGCGCGCTTAGGGGAGTCTTCATGGACCGATTTCGCGATTTCTTTGTGCGCTTCGCGCTGCTGTTATCGTTGGCCGTGCCCGCGTATTTCCTGGTCGCGGCGCTCGGGAGCAAGTTCGGCTTGCTCGATTGGCGCATTGGCTTCGGGCTGATGACGTACATGTGGGGGCGCTACGTGCTGTTCGGCGCGCTCGTCATCGCGCTCATCGCGCTGCCACTGGCTTTCTTCACGCCGCCGCGACGGGGCGTGACCAGCGCGCTGCTGGCGCTGCTGATCCCAGCCGCGGGTCTGGGGTATGGAATTTATGTCGGCGCAAAGGCGCGCGAAATTCCTCCCATCCACGACATCAGCACCGACATGATCGATCCGCCCTCGTTCAGCGCGGAGGTCGCTTCCGCGCGCGCTGCGATCCCGGGCGGCAATAGCCTCGATCTAGCGGGCAAGCGCACAAGCGACGGGCGCACCTTCGTGGCGCTGCAGCGCGAAGCCTATCCCGATCTCGAGCACATCTCCACCAGCGTCGATCAGGCGCGCGCGTACGAGGCCGCACTTGCGCTGGCGCGCGAGCAGGGCTGGATCATCGGCCGCACTGACGCGGCCTCGGGTGCGATCGAGGCGGTGGCGGAAAGCTTCTGGTACGGCTTCAAGGACGACATCGCCATCCGCGTGCGCGCCGATGG
>DPWD01000094.1:3207-6282 GCA_003526465.1 Hyphomonadaceae bacterium | reverse complement strand
CCAGTTGCCGTGCTCGACCTGCCGCCGCTGCCCAGCGCGGAGGCTGAAGGGCGGCCGTTGGTGGCGGTGTTTGCAAATCCCTGGCTCGGCGCGCACGAAGTGTTCGCGGGCGCTGCCCTCACGCGGCGGGCAAGCGTTTCACAACCCGCGATCATGGGCGAATTGCTATGGGCGCTGTGGCCGGGGCCGGTTGGGCGCTGGGATGACGGCAACAAGATTCGTGTCAAGCTCTATGGCGGCGCGCTCGCCAGCGCGGCCAAGCCGCTGGTTCTCGAAGGCGCCAATCTGTTGGCCATCGAGTCGATCGCGGAATGGGAAATTGTACAAGTGCGTGATTGCGTGCTGGTCGGCGCCGGCGAATACGAACTCTCGGGCTTCCTGCGCGGGCAATTGGGCAGTGCGCATGCCATACGCTCGCCCCATCCTGTGGGCGCGCGCATCGTCAAGCTCGACGAAAGATTGGCGCGCGCCAACATCGGCGCGCACGAATGGAACGAAGCGCTTGGCTTCAAGGCGCCTCCTGCGGGCGGCCTGGCGAGCGATCCGCGCGCCGCTTCCTTTACCGCTACGCTCCCGCACGCGGCCATCCGCCAATGGGCTCCGGCGCACGTGCGGGGGGTGCGACGATCCAGTGGCGATGTCGCGCTCGTCTGGGTGCGCTGCGCGCGGGCAGGCGGGGACGCTTGGGGGGCGACCGAGCCGCCCCTGGGCGCTTCCAGCGAAAATTACCTGCTGGAGATCATGAGTGGAACAGTGATTAAACGCTCGGTAAGTGTCGCCAGCGCCGCTTATCTCTATACAGTGAGCCAGCAGACCGCCGATTTTGGCTCGCCGCCGGGATCGTTGCAGGTCCGCATCGCTCAGCTCGGGGAGGCTGGCGCGGTGGGGTTGAAGAAGGAGTTAACCATAACGTTATAGGGCTTCGGCCCAGGCAGGGCGCTGGCCCGATTCCTGCCTGCTGCTCAACTGACGGGCTGAAATGGAGCGTTACCCCACACCTTGAGCTGGGACCCCTATTCCGCACTCGGCGTTAGCCGGAGTTCGACCGCCGACGATATTCGCCGCGCGTACCGCAAGCTCGCCAAGGAGCTGCACCCCGACGTGCGCCCGGGCGACCGTTCCGCCGAGGAGCGGTTCAAGCGCGCCACCGCGGCGTTCAATCTGCTTTCAGACCCAGCCAGCAAGGGCCGCTTCGACCGCGGCGAGATCGACGCCGACGGCAACGAGCGCATGGCGTTCGGAGGGCGGCACCGCCAGGGCGCCCGAGCCCACGCTGGCGCGGGTGCCGGGGCCGATGCATTTGATCTTGGGGATATTTTTTCCGATCTGTTCGGTTCTGGCTTCGGCAATGCGGGAGGCGCGGGCGGTGCGCGTTCCTATTCGCGGATGCGCGGGCGCGATGTGCGCTTCACCCTCGATGTTGATTTCCTGGATTCCATAGTCGGCGCCAAACGGCGGATTTCTCTAGCCGAGGGCCGCACTGTCGATGTGAACATCCCCGCCGGCGTCGACAACGGCCAAGTCATGCGGCTCAAGGGCCAGGGCGGCGCCGGCGTCCAGGGCGGCATGGCGGGCGATGCGCTGGTGGAACTCAAGGTGCGTCCGCACCCGTTTTTCCGCCGCGAGGGCCAATCGGTGCTGATGGACCTGAATGTTTCCCTCACCGAGGCGGTGGAGGGAGGCCGGGTCGAGGTGCCTACCCCCAGCGGCAAGGTCTGGCTAACCATTCCGCCGGGCGCGAACACGGGAAATGTGTTGCGGCTCAAGGGCAAGGGCGTAGCCGGACAGGGCGATCAATTGATCCGCCTGCAGGTGATGTTGCCTGAAGCGCCAGACGAAGACTTGCGGAAATTCACCAAGAAGTGGAGCAAGCGGGATTATGCCCCGCAGCGCCCGCAGGGCTGAGGCTGCTGTTCAGCACGCATTCAGAGCGGGCCGCGTAGAAGACGGCGCATGCGAACCAAGGCAATCCTTCTTTCGGCGCTGACCGCGCTGGCCGTGCTGGCGACGCCGGCTTTGGCCCAGGACGTGCGTCCGCATGGGGTTATGCCTGCTCAGGAAGAGCGAGGCCGTGAGCGCCAGGCGCTGCGTCCGATCCGCGAGGTGATCGAATCTTTGCGCGACCGCCATGGCGGTGAGTATGTCGGCCATTGGGTTGAGGGCGGGGCGCGTCCGATCTATGTCATCCGTTGGCGGATGCCCGATGGGGTGACCATCCGCGAATTCCGGGTCGATGCCGGTCGTTAGGATATACGGATGCGCGTGTTGGTGGTCGAGGACGACAAGAATCTGCGCGAGCAGCTTGCGTCGGCGCTGGGCGACGCGGGCTATACGGTTGACACCGCTGACAATGGCGAGGACGGCCAGTTTCAGGGCGAAACCGAGCCGTATGACATCGCCATCCTCGATCTGGGCCTACCCAAAATTGACGGCCTGACCGTGCTGAAGGCTTGGCGCAAGGCCGGCCGCGACCTGCCGGTTCTAATTCTTTCGGCGCGCGACCGCTGGAGTGAAAAGGTCGAAGGGCTCGATCTCGGCGCCAACGATTACGTGACCAAGCCGTTCCATATGGCTGAGCTGTTGGCCCGCGTGCGCGCCAATATCCGCCGCCAGACCGACCATAAATCCTCCTTGCTCGAAGTCGGCGATCTGCGGCTCAACGCGGCGACCGGGCAGGTGAGCGTTGCCGGCGTGCCGGTGAAGCTGACCGCCTATCAGTACAAGGTGCTCGATTACATGATGCACCATGCCGGGCGCATCATCTCGCGCACCGAGCTCACCGAGAAGATTTACGCGCAAGATCACGAGCGCGATTCCAACACGATCGAAGTGTTCATCGGCATCCTGCGCCGCAAGATCGGAACCGAGCGGATCGTCACCGAGAAGGGCCTTGGCTACAGGCTGGTCGATCCCGCGGAACAGCAGTGAGTTCCAGGGCCGTAAGTACGAACTCGGTGTGTCTCTTCCTAGGAATGGGCGAGCGCACATATCTGTCTTCGCCCGATGCGGCAGAGCAATCGAGTGGCGCTGCGGCCATCCCCCTCCCCCTTGCGGGGAGGGGGCAGGGGGTGGGGG
>DPWD01000094.1:1935-3201 GCA_003526465.1 Hyphomonadaceae bacterium | reverse complement strand
CCCCCTCCGGCTCGCATGCGCTCGCCACCTCCCCCGCAAGGGGGGAGGAACGCAAGCATCCGCCGCCGGCGAGCCTCTAGATGCCGGACTCCGAGCCATTCCCACTCCGCTTGAACAAGACCTTGGGAAACGCGCTCGCGCGCTTCACCCACCTCATCCGCCGTTCGCTTGCGGCGCGCTTGCTGACCATCGCGGTCGTGAGCATTGCCGGGCTTTCCGCCATCGGCTTGTTTGCCTATGCGCAGTTCAATCGCGAATTGATGCGTCTGCTGATCGACCCGCAGATCGAAAGCGTTGCTGAGGACTTGATCGGCAATGTCGGACCGGGTTTGGCGGAGGGTGATGTCGCCCTGCGCGATCTGCCCTACGATCCGCGCTATATGCGCGGCTTGAGCGGGCGTTATTTCCAGATCGGCCGGATCGAAGAGGACGGTCGCCTCGATGTGCGTTACATCTCTCCATCGCTGGTGGATGTGGCGCTTGCGATTGACGTGCGGGCCGTGCGCCGCTTCAGCGCGCCTGGCGCCTCCGCGCGGCCGCATTTCCTCAATATCGACGGGCCCGATGGCGAGCCGCTGCGCATCGTCGCCCGCATCGCGCGCATTCCGGGGCTTGAGGGCGATTATCTCTTTGTCGTCGGCGTCGCTTCGCGTGCGGTGCTGACCGATGCAAGCACGCTGCTGGGGCCGGCCTTCGCCCTCTTTTTGTTGTTCTGCGCATTGGCGATCGCTGCGATTACGGCGCTGCAAGTGCGCGTGGGGCTGCAGCCCTTGCACGAGCTGCGCGCTGATATTGCCGGCGTGCGCCGCGGCGACGCTGAGCGGCTGGATCGCGAGTATGCCGCGGAACTGCAGCCGGTCGCGGAGGAACTGAACGCATTGGTGGATCACAATCGCGAAGTGGTCGAGCGCGCCCGCCGCCACGTTGGCAATCTCGCGCACGCGTTGAAGACGCCGATCGCGGTGCTGAAGAACGCCGCCGGCGAAGGCGGAAACGCCAATGCCGTGTTCAAGCAATCGATCGAGGAGATGGAGGGGTTTGTCGAGCGTCAATTGCGCCGCGCGCGCGTGGCCGCGCGGGCCGAAGCGCGCGCCGGCGCCATCATCGCCTATCGCACGCCGGTGACGGGGAACCTCGAAGACCTCATTTTCATGATGGAGCAGAAATACGATCACCAGAAGGCGATCGACATTTCGCTCGAGGCCGAGGCCGACCTCACCTTTCGCGGCGAGCGCGAGGACCTGCTCGAAATGGCCGCGAACCTGG
>DPWD01000094.1:0-1889 GCA_003526465.1 Hyphomonadaceae bacterium | reverse complement strand
AGGCGTGCGCGCGGCGGCGGATGCGCCCGGCGCACTCGACATCGTCGTCGAGGACGATGGCCCGGGCCTCTCCGAAGCCGATATCGCACGGGCCATGGCGCGCGGGGCGCGGCTCGATGAAGCAGCGCCCGGGCAGGGATTGGGGCTTTCAATTCTCAAGGAGACAGTCGATCTCTATGCTGGCGACCTAGAGTTCGGCCGCAGCGAACTGGGCGGCCTGAAAGCGCGGCTGCGATTGCCGGCGACGGATTAGGCAGGAGATGGCATTGAGGCGGCGTACCCAGCGTTTGATCTTGATCGCCGGCGCCGGCGTCGTGCTGGCGTTGGCGATGGGGCTCACTTTGGTGGGCCTGCGCGACAGCGTGGTCTATTTCGTCACGCCCTCCGAATTGGCCGAGAAGGCCTCGCCGGGACGGCGCTTGCGCCTGGGCGGCCTGGTCGTGGAGGGCACGTTCCGGCGTACTGGCGCTGACAACGTCCGCTTTTCCGTCACCGATGGGGCGACTTTGGTGGAGGTCCATTATGTCGGAGCGCTGCCGGACCTGTTCCGGGAAGGGCAGGGCGTGGTGGCCGAGGGGGTCTGGGCGCCAGGCCAGAGCTTCGAGGCCGAGCGGGTCTTGGCCAAACATGATGAAAACTACATGCCGCGCGAGGTTAGCGAGGCGCTAAAGCAGCGCGGCGATTGGCGCGGAAAGGGCGACGGCTCGTAAAGGCTCTTGTGTTAAAAGGCGTCTCCAGCGTGCTTGACTGGCGTTCGGCTGGGGAAAGACCGCAACTTTGCCCCAAACCAGCCTTAACCGGTCTCCACTGAAGGCCAGAGAGGCCTTGAAACTGGGCATTTTGGCTGCCTACCTGGGGTTTCGTATCAGAGGGATTTCATGTCCGATTTCGTGTCGATAAAGTTTCTGCGGCGGATCTTGATCGCGGGCGCTGCGACGGCGGCGCTCTGCGTTGGCTTTGCCGCGGCCCCGGCGCTCGAATGGCGCGGCGCCAGCGCTCAAGAAATTACCCCCAGGGCGATCGCCCCGCCCTCTGGCGCGCCCACCAGTTTTGCGGACTTGATCGAGCGAGTTCGCCCCGCAGTGGTCTCGATCTCAGTGCGCCAGCGCCCCGACGCCGCGGCTGGACCCGTGGTTGAAGGCCTGCCGCCGGGGTTTGAGGAATTCTTCCGCGGCCGTCCGGGCCGTCCTGGTCCCGCTCCGACCGCGCTCGGCTCCGGCTTCTTCATCGATCAGAGCGGGGTCGTCGTCACTAACCACCACGTGATCGAGGGCGCCGAGGAAATCACCATCCGCACCAGCGACGGACGCGATTTGCCCGCCGACATTGTCGGCTCGGATCAGCCCACCGATCTTGCCGTGCTGCGGGTTCGCGGCGGCGGCCGCTTTCCGTTCGTGAACTTTGATGACGCCAGCCATGTCCGCGTTGGCGATTGGGTGGTGGCGGTCGGCAATCCGTTCGGACTGGACGGCACCGCAACAGCTGGCATCGTCTCGGCGATCGGTCGGCGCGACGCCGGCTCGTCGGCTTATGTGGACTACATGCAGATCGACGCGCCAATCAATCGCGGCAATTCCGGCGGCCCGACTTTCGATCTTAAAGGCCGCGTCGTCGGCGTGAACACCGCGATCTATTCGCCGAACGGCGGCAGCGTCGGNNGGCGTCAACAGCGCCATCTTCTCGCCGACGGGCGGCAGTGTTGGGATCGGCTTCGCCATTCCCAGCGGCACCGCCAACACAATCGTTCACCAATTGCTGGACGCCGGCCGCGTCACCCGCGGATGGATCGGCGTGTCGATCCAGGGGATCGATCAGGACATGGCGGCCAGCCTCGGCCTCGACGAACCGCGCGGCGCGCTGGTGGGCAGCGTCGTTCCCGACGGCCCCGC
>DPWD01000180.1:686-4084 GCA_003526465.1 Hyphomonadaceae bacterium | reverse complement strand
CGCCCGCCACCGGCAGTTCAACGACATTGCGCGCCGCATCGGGCTTCGCCCACGCAGTCGCGGGCTTCGCCGCATCGGTCCGCACAGGTTCGCCGAGGAGCGCGGACAGGCCCCGCCCCAGCCCCCGTGGTCTTGTTGCATCGCTCATCGCCAACTCCTGCCCGAACCGATTCGCTCGAATTAACCTTCGCTAGGCAATTCTTACCGGCGGGTAAAAATTTCCGCTTTGTTTACGCCGCGAGCAGGACGCGCTCGCGCTCGATCAATTCCTTGGCGAGCCGGACATAGGCCTTCGATCCCGCGGCGGCCGGATCGTAGATGATCGCCGGCAGCCCGTGCGAAGGCGCTTCGCTGATGCGCACATTGCGCGGGATCACCGTCTCATAAACCTTGTCCGGGAAGTGCTTGCGCACCTCTTCGGCGACCTGCTCGGAGAGCGAAGTTCGCTTGTCGTACATGGTCAGCACGACGCCTTGAATTTCGAGGCTCGGATTGAGATTCTGCTTCACCGTTCGGATCGTGGAATCGAGCTGCGCTAGGCCTTCCAAAGCGAAATATTCGGTCTGCAGCGGCACAAGCACGGCGTCGGCCGCCGTGAGCGCGTTGACTGTCAGCACGTTCAGCGAGGGCGGGCAGTCGATCATGACGTAGTCGATCTTGAGCTCATTGGCGGCGCGATATTGCGCGAACGCCTCCCTCAAACGGTATTGCGCGCGTTCGCCCGACATCAGCTCGGTCTCGATGCCGGAAAGATTGGCGTCGGCGGGAATGATGTACAAGTTGGGTACTTTGGTGGGCAGGATCGCCTTGCCGAAAGTTTGCGCGCCCGAGAGGACGTCATAAGACGTGACGAGGCGGTCAGCCGGCTGGATATCGATCCCAGTCGAGGCGTTGCCTTGCGGATCGATGTCGAAAATCAGCACGTTCTTTCCGGTCGCGGCCAGCGCGGTGCCGAGATTGATGGCGGTGGTGGTTTTGCCTACTCCGCCCTTCTGGTTGGCGATCGCCAGTACGCGCATGTCTCGTTGCTCCTATGCGGAGCGATCTCGCGGCGCCTTGCTGATGCGAACAATGCGGCCGCGCGGATCGCTCAGGCTCTCCAGCACATCTGCCCGGTAGGAAACACCCGACGCCCCACCTTGAAGAGCGTTCGTCGCGGCGGCCAGCTCGGCGTCGATATCCGCGCCTTTATGGAAGAGACCTTGCGCGCCGCGATCTAGAATCGGCTTCGCATAAGCGATGAGTCGCGGCAAGGGCGCCAGCGCCCGCGCGGTGACCACGTGGTAGGGCCCCTCGCCCGCCCCGAAATCCTCGATTCGCTGCCGGAAGATCTTCGCAGGGAGACCTGCCTGATCTACGACCGCCTGCAGGAATGCCGCTTTTTTCCCTGTAGACTCAACAAGATGGACGGAAACCTCCGGCTCTTGGGCCAACAGGCAAGCTACCACCAGGCCCGGGAACCCGGCGCCCGAGCCCAAATCAGCCCAGCGCTTCGCGCCCGGCGCCAGCCGCAGCAATTGTGCACAATCGAGCGCATGGCGTGGCCAATAGGCCTCAAGCTCTCTCGGCCCCACCAGATTCATGCGCTCTGACCATTCGCCCAACAGCCGGCGATGGATTTCGAGCCGCTCCATGGTTTCGCGTGAAACGCCAAGATCGCGCTGAAATTCGGCGGGACCGTAGACTTGGCTCACGGGTGCGGCCCGGCGCCGCCATAAGCGGCGGCGAGGTAACGGGCGATCGCGCGCGGGTCGGTCAGGAACGCCCGCCGCTCGAACCGGCACGCATCCGCTGGCGCCTTGGCGGGATCGCCCAGGATGAGCACCGGCATGCCCTGGTTCTCTTCGCCGATCAGCGCAATCAGCTCGTGCCGCGGACGCGGGAACGCCAAGCGGCGCACATCGAGCGAACGCAGCCAATGCGCGTTCGCCAGCAGCGCGCCCTCAAGCGCCGCACAATCGTGGCAGTACCAGGTAGCGCCCTCTCCGGGCGCGGAATCCTCAAACGGCGCGCGGATCAGATAGAGCGTGTCGCGCATGTCCTCACGCCCTCTTCTTTCGCTTTGCATGCGCCAACAACGCGGTCAGAGCGCTGGGCGTAACGCCCTCCATGCGCGAAGCCTGGCCCAGCGTGACGGGCCGCGCGGCCGCGAGCTTTTCGCGCACTTCGTTGGAGAGCCCGCCGACGCTTGCGTAGTCCAGCGCGGGATCGAGGCGCAGATCCTCGTCGCGCCTGAACGCCTCCACATCGAGCGCCTGGCGCTCGAGATAGCCAGCATAGAGCGCGTCGATTTCAAGCTGCTCGCGCGTCGCCTGTGAAAGCGCTCCAAGCTCCGGCCAAATTTGGCACAGGCGCTCGAGTGTCACGTTTTGGTACGAGAGCAGCTGCAAAGCATCGCGGCGCTGCCCGTCCTGATTGACCTGAAGGCCGAGCTTTGCGGCTTGCGCCGGGGTCAGCGCAAGCGTGCGCGCCAAGGCGCGCGCTTCCTCGATTTGCCGCATCTTGTCTGAGAATCTGCGCGTTCTCCCCGCGCCCACGCAGCCCAGCGCCATACCCATTGGCGTCAAGCGTTGGTCGGCGTTGTCGGCGCGGAGCGACAGCCGATATTCCGCGCGCGAGGTGAACATGCGATAGGGCTCGCTGACCCCGCGCGTGACCAGATCGTCGACCATGACGCCGATATAGCCTTCCGCGCGCGACACCTCGAACGCTGAGGCGCCACCCGCCGCACGCGCAGCGTTGAGTCCGGCGATCAAGCCTTGCGCGGCGGCTTCCTCGTAGCCGGTTGTGCCATTGATTTGGCCGGCGAGGTACAGGCCGGCGATGCGCTTGGTCTCCAAGGTCGGCAGCAATTCGCGCGGATCGACATAATCGTATTCGATCGCGTAGGCGTGGCGTTTTACGCGCACGCGCTCCAGCCCCGCTATGGTGCGGATGAAGCGGTCTTGTACATCTTCCGGCAGCGAAGTGGAGATGCCGTTCGGATAGACGGTGTCGCCGTCTTCGTTTTCCGGGAGCCCTTCCGGCTCTAGGAAAATCTGGTGCGCTTGCTTGTCGGCGAAGCGCACGACCTTGTCCTCGATCGAGGGGCAATAGCGCGGCCCCCTGCCACTAATCGCTCCGGAATAGACCGCACTTTTCGAGAGCGATGTTTCGATGATGCGGTGGGTTTCCGTGTTGGTGTAAGTCACGCCGCACGCGATTTGGCGGTTGGTTATGCGGTCGGTGAGAAACGAAAACGGCGAGGGGGATTCGTCGCCACGCTGCAATTCGAGCGCGGCCCAGTCGATGGTGGACGCGTCTAGCCGAGCGGGCGTGCCAGTTTTCAGCCGCCCCATCGCGAAACCCGCGTTGTAGAGGCGTTCAGAGAGCCCTATCGCCGGCGCCTCGCCGTGGCG
>DPWD01000180.1:323-615 GCA_003526465.1 Hyphomonadaceae bacterium | reverse complement strand
GCGAGACGCCGGCGGTCCAAGAAAGAACCAAATCCTCCACCGCAGCCGCCACAACAGTCAACCCCGCCTGTCCGGCCAGCGCTGCCTGCATCGCTTGGCGATAGAGCGAGCGGTCGGCCTGGGCCCGCAGGCCTCGCACCGCAGGGCCCTTGGAGCGGTTCAGCAAACGGAACTGGATGCCGGCGGCGTCCGCGACCCGGCCCATCACCCCGTCCAACGCATCGATCTCGCGAACCAGATGCCCCTTGCCTAGGCCGCCAATGGCCGGGTTGCAGCTCATCTCGCCGATGGT
>DPWD01000180.1:0-282 GCA_003526465.1 Hyphomonadaceae bacterium | reverse complement strand
CCGCCGATGACGATGACGTCGTATGCATTAGTGGCGCCCATAGGGGGCGGCTTCATAGCTGAAAATAAGAGCGTTTGCGAGCGATCCGTTCCGCTCCCGGTTCCACGTGGAACGGGGTAGAAGACCACTCAACTCTGCGGCCCAGCGCCCGGCTCGCTGTGGCCCGGCCCCGGCTCACTGCGGCCCGGCGCTGAAACGGCGGTCAGGCAAGCTAGCGACGGCGTCAAGCGCCTACTTGCCAATACAAAAGCTGGCGAAAATCTCGTCGAGCAGGTCCTCGAC
>DPWD01000360.1:5942-6106 GCA_003526465.1 Hyphomonadaceae bacterium | reverse complement strand
CACGGTATCGCCGCCGCCGGCGACCGAGACAAGCTTGCCGGCCTTGGTCAGCCTGGCGGCGTGTTTGGCCGCCGCAACCGTCGCCTTGTCGAAGGGCGCGATCTCGAAGGCGCCGAGCGGACCGTTCCATACCAGCGTCCTGGCCGAGGCGATCGCCTCGTTGA
>DPWD01000360.1:0-5845 GCA_003526465.1 Hyphomonadaceae bacterium | reverse complement strand
ATCTCGCGCGCCTTGTCGAGCAGGGCCGGCTCGTGCAGCGACTTGCCGATCGGCAAGCCTTGCGCCTTCAAGAACGTGTTCGCCATGCCGCCGCCGATGACGAGGATGTCGACCTTGGCGACGAGATTGCCGAGCAGTTCGAGCTTGGTCGAAACCTTGGCGCCGCCGACGATGGCGATGACGGGCCTTGCCGGTTTGCCGAGGCCCTTTTCCAGCGCCTCAAGCTCGGCCTGCATGGCGCGGCCGGCATAGGCGGGCAGATGATGCGCCAGGCCCTCGGTCGAGGCATGGGCGCGGTGGGCGGCGGAAAACGCGTCGTTGACGTAAAGGTCGCCGTTCCCGGCGAGCGCCTTTGCAAACTCCGGATCGTTTTTCTCCTCGCCCGGATGGAAGCGGGTGTTTTCAAGCACGGCGACATCGCCGCCGATCATTTTCTTGACGATTTTTTGCGCCGCCTCGCCGATGCAGTCATCGGCGAAATCGACCGCGCCGCCGAGCAGCTGTTCGAGTTTTTTCGCGACGGGTTTGAGGCTCTCCTTCGGATCGCGCTTGCCGCCGGGGCGGCCGAAATGCGACAGCAGGATGACTTTCGCGCCCTTCTTCGACAGCTCCTGGATCGTCGGCAGCGCGCGCTCGATGCGGGTCGCCTCCGTCACGGCGCCGTCCTTCATCGGCACGTTGAAATCGACGCGGACAAGCGCGCGCTTGCCCGCGACATCGAGATCGTCAATCGTTCTGTAGACTGACAAATACGTCTCCTAGAGGAGCTTGCCCATTTCGAAGGCGACATCGCTCATCCGCGTCGAAAAGCCCCATTCATTGTCGTACCAGGTGAGAATACGCGCAAGGCCGCCGTCGATGATCTGCGTCTGCGCCGTGGCGAAAGTCGAGGAGTGCGGGTCATGCATGAAATCCGACGAGACGAGCGGCTTGTCGGTATAGGCGAGAACGCCCTTCATCGCCCCGTTCGCCGCTTCCCGTATCGCATTATTGATTTCATCGACCGAGGTCGCGCGCTTCGGCGTGAACACGAGATCGACGACCGAAACGTTCGGCGTCGGAACGCGGATCGACGAGCCGTCGAGCTTGCCCTTGAGCGAGGGAATGACAAGGCCGAGCGCCTTGGCGGCGCCTGTCGACGTCGGGATCATCGACATCGCCGCGGCCCGGGCGCGGTAGAGGTCCTTGTGCATGGTGTCGAGCGTCGGCTGGTCGCCCGTGTAAGAGTGGATCGTCGTCATATAGCCGCGTTCAATGCCGATGCGGTCGTGCAGGACTTTGGCGACCGGCGCGAGGCAATTGGTCGTGCACGAGCCGTTTGAAACGATCATGTCGTCCTTGGTCAGCGTGTCGTGATTGACTTTGAACACGATCGTCTTGTCGGCGCCGTCGGCGGGCGCCGAGACAAGCACGCGCCTCGCGCCGGCCGAAAGATGGAGCGAGGCTTTTTCCTTGCTGGTGAAAATGCCGGTGCATTCGAAAACAATATCGACGCCCAGCTGCTTCCACGGCAGCTTCGCGGGGTCGCGTTCGGCGAACACCTTGATCGGGCCGCGGCCGGCGTCGATCGTCTCCGCCGTGGTTTTCACCTCGACCGGGAATTTTCCGTGCACTGAATCATATTGCAGCAAATGCGCATTGGTCTCGACCGGGCCGAGATCGTTGATCGCAACGACGTCGATCCCCTTGCGGTCGTTTTCGATCATCGACCGCAGGGTCAGACGTCCGATCCGCCCGAAACCGTTAATTGCAATCTTCAGCGCCATCCGTTCTACTCCCTCTCAATCAGTTTTTTCGCCGCCGCGACCGCGGCGTCGCTCGTAATGCCGAAATGCCGGTAAAGCTCGGGCGCCGGCGCCGAGGCGCCAAAGCCGGACATTCCGATGAAGGCGTCCTTGCGACGAAGGAACAAGTCCCAGCCCTGACGAACGCCGGCTTCGATCCCGACGCGCGGCGCCTTGCCGAGCGCGGATTTCCGGTATTTTTCGCTTTGCGCCGCGAACAGCTCGAACGACGGCGCGGAAACGACGCGCGCCCGGACCTTGTCGCAGGCGAGCTTGTTCTGCGCGTCAAGAGCAATTTCAACCTCGGACCCCGTCGCGATGATGACGACATCGGGGTCCGGCGCGTCGGCGAGAATATAGGCGCCTTTCGCGCAGAGATTTTCGTCCGTGTGCGAGAGGCGCGCGGGCGCAAGGTTCTGCCGCGTCAGCGACAGGATCGAAGGCGTCGTTCTTTCCGCGAGCGCCAGCGCCCAGCATTCCGCCGTTTCAATCGCATCGGCGGGCCGGAAAACGCGCAGATTGGGAATGCAGCGGAGCGCCGCCAGATGCTCGACCGGCTGGTGCGTCGGGCCATCTTCGCCCAGGCCGATGGAATCGTGCGTCATCACGTGAATGACGCGAATGCCCATTAACGCAGCCAGGCGAATGGCGGGCCGCGAATAATCGGCGAAGCTCAGGAAAGTGCCGCCATAAGGAATGACGCCACTGTGCAGCGCCATGCCGTTCATCGCCGCCGCCATGGCGTGCTCGCGAATGCCGTAGCGCACATAGCGGCCCGCTCGGTTTTCCGGAGTGAAGTCCTCCGCGCCGGTTTTGGGCCGAGTGAGATTCGAGCCAGTGAGATCGGCGGAACCACCGATCAGCTCAGGTATGGCCGCGAACATCGCTTCGATGGCGCCGCCCGATGAAGCGCGGGTAGCGAGCGATGGTTTGGCTTGCGCCGTCGCGCGCGCGTGCTGCGCCAGCGCCTCGAGCGCGGGGCCGACATTGTCGCCGTCCATCGCCGCTTCGAATGCGTCGCACTTGGGAGAAGCCTTCAGCCGCGCTGCCCAAGCTTCGCGCTCACCCGCGCCGCGCGCGCCGATTTTGCGCCAGGCGGCGGAGACATCGCCCGGAATCTCGAACGGCCCATGTTCCCAGCCAATGGCTTTTTTTGCTGCAGCGAGTTCTTCCGAGCCCAGCGGTTCGCCATGCGCGTGCGCGGTGCCGGCTTTTTTCGGCGCGCCGTAACCGATAATGGTCTTGCAGGCGATCATGACCGGCTGGTCGGACTTGGTCGCCGCTTCGAAGGCGCGGGCGATATCCTCAACATCGTGACCGTCGCAAGCGAGCACGTTCCAACCGCTCGCCGCGAAGCGCGCTTTCTGGTCGGTCGTGTCGGCAAGCGAAACCGCGCCGTCGATGGAGATGGAATTGTCGTCCCAGACGACGATCAGCTTGTTGAGCTTCTGGCGGCCGGCGAGCGCGATGGCTTCGTGAGAAATTCCCTCCATCAGGCAGCCATCGCCCGCGATCACCCAAGTGCGGTGGTTCACGAGTTCATCGCCGAAGCGCGCGTTGAGGTGCGCTTCCGCCATCGCCATGCCGACGGCGTTCGCAAGCCCCTGCCCCAGGGGGCCAGTTGTTGTCTCCACGCCTTCGGCGTGGCCGTATTCAGGGTGGCCCGGAGTTTTCGAACCGAGCTGGCGGAAGCGCTTGATCTCGTCGAGCGTCATGTCTTCGTAGCCGCAGAGATGCAGCAGGCTGTAGAGCAGCATGGATCCATGGCCCGCCGACAGCACGAAGCGATCGCGATCGGGCCAATGGGGGGCGGAGGCGTCGAATTTCAGGAATCGCGAGAACAGGATGGTCGCTGCATCGGCCATGCCCATCGGCATGCCCGGATGGCCGGATTTGGCCTGCTCCACCGCATCCATGGAAAGCGCGCGGATAGCGCCAGCCAAGCGGCGCGCTTCGGCGCCTTCGATCAGATTATTGCTCATGGACCTGCTCTTAGCGCCGATTCGCGTCCGGCGACCTCAAGAACAGCGGGGTATCAGGCGGGAGCGGCCGCGGGAATGCGGCGCCGCAGCATTACTTTCCGGAAAGGTGTTCCAGGCGCTGCATGGCGCGGTCGGTCGTCGCCCTGGCTGCTTCCATCGAACGCTCGGCCTCGGCCAGCTGCGCATGCACGAGTTCGATATCCAAAGGCTCGATGGCGGGAGCTTCAAGCTCGGCAGTGGTCGCCATTGCGTCACCCATGCTAAGGCCGCCCTTTACAGCTACCGGACCCACAATGCCCACGAGAGCCATCGCGCTCGCACCAGCAACGAAGCTGGCCGCCACCATCCGGAAAGTCTTTTGGGCGGGGGACATAATGTGGAAAACTCCTGGGAACGGCGGGGTGCTTAACAAATAGGAACCGCAACTGCAATTGCTAGTTTTGCGGCGCCCAAAAATTTCTTCTCCTGGGCGAGGTCCGCACCCTTGAAAACCTGTTGAAGCGAACCAAAAGCCCCGTCAGCAAGGATAGCAACCGAGTATGAATGTGAGCCGAATCCAACGTTTAGGTTCTGTTGCGAGTTGGCGGCGCTTGCGCTCTAGTAAGCGTGGGCGCTCGATGTTGCGGCGCGGCAAACGGACCTACTATGAATAGCGTTTCCCCCGCACCCAAACCGCTACGGAAAGCGGTTCTTCCCGTCGCCGGCCTGGGCACGCGGGTGCTGCCGGCCACCAAGGCGATCCCCAAGGAAATGCTGACCGTGTTCGATCGCCCCGCGATTCAATACGTCGTCGATGAAGCGCTCGCCGCCGGCATCGAGCACATCGTCTTCGTCACCGGGCGCAACAAAGGCGCGATCGAAGATTATTTCGACCGCGCCTATGAATTGGAAGATTCGCTTCGGCTCAAAAACAAAGCCGCACTGCTCGCCGAACTTGAAGAAGGATTAAGGCCCGCGGGCTCGGTGAGTTTCGTGCGCCAGCAGGCAGCGCTCGGGCTCGGCCACGCCGTGTGGTGTGCGCGCGACATTATCGGCAACGAGCCGTTCGCGGTGCTGCTGCCCGACATGCTGATGATGGCGAGCCCATCGTGTCTCGCGCAGATGGCGGCGCAATATGCCAAGGTCGGAGGCAATTTGATCGCGGTGGAGCCCACCGACACGCCCGAACAATACGGCGTGATCGATCCTGCGTCTCGCGAAGGGCGGCTCATCCGCATGAAGGGCATGGTGGAAAAACCCAAGCGCGAAGCAGCTCCCTCGAACCTGTTCATTTCCGGACGTTACATCCTGCAGCCAGAAATCTTCGGCTTGCTTTCTTCGCAGCAGCCCGGCGCGGGCGGGGAAATCCAGCTCACCGATTCCATGGCGCGCTTGATGGAAACACAAACTTTCCATGCGCTCGAGTACGATGGCCGCTCCTACGATTGCGGCGACAAGCTTGGCTATCTGCGCGCCGTCGCCGCATTCGCGCTGGCCAACGAAGAATACAGCGCGCGCGCGGCGTCGGTGTTGCGCGAAGTGCTGGCGCCCTGAACCTTGATACCTGCGCTCTCCATTTTCCCTACGCGCGAAGCGCTGATGGAGGCGGCAGCACAGCGGCTCGCCGAAGCGATCACGCAGGCGCTGACGCTGCGCGGGGCTGCGTGCGTGGCGCTCTCGGGTGGGGCCACGCCGGCGCCAGCCTACCGCATGCTTGCGGCGCGCCACCTCGATTGGCGGCGCGTTTCCTTCGCGATGGTCGATGAGCGCTTCGTACCGGTGGAGCACGAGGCTTCCAACGAACGCATGCTGCATGCGGCGCTCAAACCAGCCTTGGACCAAGGCGCAGCGCTCATCCCCATGTATGCGCCGGCAACGACGCACGAAGCCGCCGCCGCGCATGCCGATACAATCTATGCGCCGCTCGAGATCGATATCGCGTTGATGGGCATGGGCCTAGACGCCCATACGGCGTCGTGGTTTCCCGGCCTATCGGATCACGTGCTCGATCCCGCCAACCCGCGCAGCGTCATGGCGGTGACTGCGCCCGGCGCCGCGGGCGCCGCCGAACGGCTGACGCTGACGTTTGCCAAGCTCGCG
>DPWD01000279.1 GCA_003526465.1 Hyphomonadaceae bacterium | reverse complement strand
TTGCATTTCCCGCGCAAACGCCGCTGCGCCCCCGAAGCCGTTGAGATCGACGGCGAAATCGCACAACAGGCGCATGATCACGTCGCGCCGGCGGCGATCCTCGTCGGTCAAGGCCCGGCCGCGCCTGGTGGCGAAGCGGCCATCGTGGATCGCGGCGCGCCAGGCGCCGACTTCAGATTCGTTTTGCGCATAACCCTGCGGCAGCGTTGAAATGGCCGATGGTCCCAGGCCGATCACGGCCGTGGCGTCGGTTTCCACAAAGCCTTGGAAATTGCGCGCAAGCGAGCCATCGCGCGCCGCAATTGCGATGGGATCGTCGGGCAGCGCGTAATGGTCATAGCCGATGGCGGCATAGCCCGCGCCGGTCAGCGCATCGCGGATCGCCTCTGCCAATGCGAATCTTTCGGCGACCCCAGGCAAAGCCGCTTCGTCCATCAGTTTTTGGCGCGATTTGAACCAAGGCACATGCGCGTAGCCAAACACAGAAAAGCGCGCCGGACGGAGGGAGGCTGCCAATTTCGCCGTCTCGCGCACGCTTTCGCGCGTCTGGTGCGGCAAGCCATACATGAGATCGAACGACAGCGCTTCGATGCCAGCCTTACGCAACATGCGCGCGGCTTCCTCCACCAATCCGAACGGCTGCACCCGGCCGATGCCTTGTTGCACGCGCGCGTCCAGGTCTTGCACGCCGAGCGATGCCCGGTTGACCCCGGCTTGGGCCAATGCCCGGACTTGCGCCTCCGTCAGCAATCGCGGATCGATCTCGACAGCGTGGCGCTCCAGCCGTGAAAGGTCCAAGCGCTCGCCCATGCGCGTGGCGATCGCGGCGAAGCGCTCCGGCGAAAGGATATTCGGCGTGCCCCCGCCCCAGTGGATTTCGCGCACCTGGCGCGCCGACGTCGCGGCGGCCACGAGATCGATTTCCGCCAGCATCGCTTCGACAAAATCCGCGATCGGTTCGTCGCGCCTGACTGCGTAGGCATGGCACCCGCAATACCAGCACATTTCGCGGCAATAGGGAGTGTGCAGATAAAGCGCCACGTCCTGGGAAAGCTCGCCGAGCCAGCGCGCATATTCGGGGGCATCCACACGCGCTTCAAAGTGCGGCGCGGTTGGGTAGCTGGTATAGCGCGGGGCAGTCTGCGCGGCGTATTTTAAGAGGCTGGCGTCCATGGGCGCAACCGGAAGCGATCCGCACGACGGGGCATTGATCCGGCGCAAGATCCGCGGGCCTGTGCGCAGTTGAACACCGTATGCCAGCTGGAAGCCGGCGCTGTGTCAGTTCAACTTCCTCGGCTCAACCGCCGGCGCAAGCTCGGGCGGCAGCGGCGACGCCGGGATGCCTTCTTCGGCCAGTTCGCGCGCTTGTTCGGGCGTGGCCTCGCCCCAGATCGCTCGCTCCTCACTTTCGCCCGCATGCATTTTGCGGGCTTCGTCGGCGAACCTATCGCCGACATAGTCGAAATTGTCCTTGATGTGATCGCGCACTTTCGCCGCCATCGCCATGGCGACGGCGCGCTCTTTCTGTTTCTCTTTCGAGCGGCCGCTGATCACTGCCGGCGCCATCGGCGCCTTCTCCACGTGCTTTGAGCCGCAATGCGGGCACTCGACCAGGCCCGCTTCAGCCTGCTTGTTGTAATCGGCGATCGAGCCGAACCAGGCCTCGAATTCGTCGCCATTGGCGCAGCGGAGATCGTAGCGGATCATGGACCGACGAACTCCGGCCCGCCCGCCCACGCTGGAATCTTGGCGCGGGCTTCGCAAACTTGATCCAAGTTCAAATCCGCCACGATGAAGCCCGGCTCGTCATGATCGAGCTTGGCGACGATTTTGCCCCAGGGGTCAACGACCATCGAATGACCGTAGGTGGAGCGGCCATCCTCATGGCGGCCGCCCTGCGCTGGCGCAACGACGAAAGCGCCCGTCTCTATCGCGCGCGCGCGTAGGAGCGTTTCCCAGTGCGCTTGACCCGTGGGCACGGTAAAGGCGGAGGGAATTGCGATGACCTCCGCGCCCGCCTTGGCGTAGGCGGTGTAGAGCGGAGCAAAGCGTAGATCGTAGCAGATGCTCAGGCCGATCTTGGCGCCCATCGGACCCTCCGCCAGCGTGGCGCGCTTGCCCGCTTCCACTGTCTCGCTCTCGCGATAGGTCTCGCCGCCGCCGAGCGTGACATCGAACAGATTGATCTTGTCGTACCGCGCGGCGACCCTGCCCTCGGGTGAGTACAATAACGAGCGGTTGAACACTTTGCCCGAGCCGGTCGCGATCGCCGCGGACCCCAGAAGCAGCCACACGCCGAACTCTTGCGCCATGCGCCCCCAAGCCGCCAGTTCGGCATCGCCCTTCTCAGGCCCTGTGGCTGCCAACGCGCGCTCGCGATTGCGATCCAGACGGTGCGTGTTCTCCGGCGTTGTGACAAAACGCGCGCCCGCCGTGGCGGCTTCGCGGATGAAGGGCAGCGCGTGGGCGCGGTTGGCCGCCGGCTCGATCCCGCAGCGCAATTGCACCGCCGCAACGCGCAGCTTCTTCATCAGGCGCTCTGCAGCAGCGGATCGAGCCCGCCGCGGTGTTCAAGATCGTGCAGATCGTCGCAGCCGCCAACATGAGTGTCGCCGATGAATATCTGCGGGAACGTCCGCCGGCCCGAGCGCTTCATCATCTCGTCTTTCTTGTGGTGATCGAAAGTAGCGTCGATTTCCGTCACCGCCGCGCCCTTGCGCTTCAACAGCGACAGCGCGCGCGTGCAATAGGGGCAGAAAGCGCGGGTATAGACCGTAACAGAAGGCATCCGACTCAACCTCTCCTTAGAGCGTAATATCGGTTGGCCGCACCACGCGCGCCAGGGTTAAGCCATGCACTTCCGCAGCCCCCGCTTTACGCAATGCACGGGCGCACGCTTCAAGAGTCGCCCCAGTGGTGAAAACGTCGTCCACCACCACAATGATTTTGCCCTCGAAACGCGCCGAGGCTTTGATAGCGCCGCCGACATTTCGCCGCCGCTCCGAAGCCGAGAGCCCCGCCTGGCTCTTGCGCCGCTTCACCCGAACCAGCGCGCCGGGCTTCCAAGGCTTGCCTGCCGATCGCGACAATTCCTGCGCCAGCCAGGCCGCCTGATTGAACGAGCGGACGGCAAGGCGGGTCCAATGCATGGGCGCGGGCGCGAGAAAGTCGGCGCGCGCCAGGGCATCGCGCCCGGCCGAGGCCATCCAGCGTGCGAACACCCTTAACCCATCGCGGCGGCCGC
>DPWD01000063.1 GCA_003526465.1 Hyphomonadaceae bacterium | reverse complement strand
CGTGCGCGGCTGTCCGCCCGACGGAGACGGCGCCCTTGCATCTAGGTGCATGGGCGGTCCAACCCGAAGGCGGCGCTCAGCGCGCGGGCTCAAGCGCGGGCCCGCCTCCTTGGTGTGGGACAGTGACCGGCGGCCTTCGTTGCGCTAGGCGGGCCCGAGGGAGACGCCCATGCCGTGGTCCATGTTCAACTTTCACCAGATCGTCAGAGACGATGAGCGCGGCCTGCTGACGCGCAACGGGCGCATCGAAAAGCTGATTGAGCCTGGCCGGTTCAGCGCGTTCGACCCGGGGCGGCAACTCGCGGTCGAAGTGATGAAGGTGGTGCGCGGCGAATTGCCGGTCGAGCGCGCCTTGTTGATCCAGCGCGCACTGCCCGAATCGGCGCGCGATATCGAGATCGTGCAGGTCGGCGCCAACGAAGTCGCGATCGTCTCGCTCGACGGCGAACCCAAGCACATTGTTTCGCCAAACACGTCGCGCGCGTTCTGGAAGGCGATCACCGCTGTCGCGGTAGAGCGCATCGACACAAGCACCCATCTCCGCGTTGAGCGCCGCCATCTCGACAAGATCGACGCCGCCAAGACCCCCGCGATCGCCTCGGCGCTGATCGAACCGCACGAGACCGCGCTGCTTATCGTCGACGGCGAGGTGAAGGAGCGCTTGGGTCCGGGCCGGCATGCCTTCTGGGCGGTGGCGCGAACGGTGCGCATCGCCAAGGTCGATCTGCGCCCGACGCCGCTTGAGGTCACCGCGCAGGAAATACTCACCAAGGACCGCGTCGCTATCCGCGTCACCCTCACCGCCTTCTTCCGCGTCATCGATCCGGAGAAAGCCGTACTCGCCAGCGCCGACCTTGCGAACACAATCTATCGATTGGTGCAATTCGCCATCCGCGAAGCCGTCGCCACCCGCACGCTCGATGAAATCCTCGCCGCGCGGGATTCCATCGACACCGAAGTGCGCGGGTTCGTCTCCGAACGCGTCGCGGCCCTTGGGGCCGAGATCGGCGAGATCGGCGTCAAGGACGTGATCCTGCCGGGCGACATACGCGAACTCTTAAACAAGGTGGTCGAAGCCGAGCGCGTCGCCAAGGCCAACCTCATCCGCCGCCAGGAAGAAACCGCCGCCACGCGCTCGCTGCTCAACACGGCGCGGCTGATGGAGGACAATCCGCTTCTGTTGCGGCTCAAGGAACTCGAGGCGCTTGAACGCCTGGTCGAGAAGGTCGGCCGCATCGATCTGCACGCCGGCGACGGCGCGGGCGGGCTGCAAGCGCTGCTGTCAAACCTTTATCGGTTGAGCGATGCGGCGCCGGGGAAGAGCAAGGGGGAGTAGTGCGGCATCGACGACCTCAAGAATCGGACAAAGCCTCTCTCGTGCGCGAACTCAAGCCAAGCCAGAGGAAGAATGCCACGAGCGCCCAACTCGCGAGCATGGAGCCGATCCAAACGAACTGAAAAAAGGTTGTCCCCGCCTGTGTATCCACCATTTCGCTGAACATGGTCGGCAACAGGATTGAAGCGCACGCGATAAAAATCGGAGCGACCAGCAGCCATACACTCAGGCCGATATCGCGAAGGCGCTTTGCTGCCAAACATAGGACGGAGTACCCCAAAACGAGATGGCAGAGCCAGAGAATTGGCCACACATACTGCTTAACAAGCCACAACTGCATAGAATTGAATGTGTTCAGAAACCAAAAACCAAGCACGTTCAAACCGAAGCCAGCAAGATAATCTCGCGCGCCAATCCGCCCCATAAAGCGAAACAAAAGATCTCGTAGGTTCATTGATCTTCGCCCCTAGCCCAACTCAATCATCACCTCATCCGCCGCCACGCTCGCGCCCGCCGCGACATGCACCTTCGCGATGACCCCGTCGCGTTCGGCGCGGATGATGTTTTGCATTTTCATGGCTTCAACCACGGCGACGCCTTCGCCAGCTTTGACTTCTTGTCCAGCCTTGGCGTCGATGGAAACCACAAGCCCCGGCATCGGCGAGACGATCAGCTTAGAGGTATCGGCCTTCTCCTTCTCGGGGATCTTCTTGGCCAGTTCGGCGCCGCGCGGGGTTGTCACCAGAGCGTGCGCGCTCACCCCGCGCAGGCGCAGCCTGTAGCCCTCCGGCGCGGTGCTAATCTTCACCGCGAACGGCGCGCCGTCGAAGCTGCCTTCGATCACCCGCGCGCCGGGGCGCGTGACCGTATCCAGGCGGTGCTTCTTGCCGTCGATTGTCACGTTGGCGCCCATGCTGTCGAGATCGACATTGGTCAAATGATGCGCCTTATCGAGGATCACCACCCAATCGCGCTGGGCGCCGTTGACCGGGACGATGCGGCCGCTGGTCTGCGTGGCGCGTTGGGCGGTGAACGAACGCGCCACCGCCGCGCACGCGATCAGCAGCTTCTCCTGGGCCTTGGTCGGCGCGACGCCGGCGAAACCGTCGGGGAACTTGTCCTTGATGTAGGCGGTGGTGAAATCGCCCTTGCGGAAATCCTTCTCCTCCATCACCGCGCCGAGGAACGGGATATTGTCGGCGATGCCCTCGATCAGGAATTTGTCTAGCGCCGCGGCTTGCGCATCGATGGCGGCGAGACGTGTCGGCGCATGGGTGACGAGCTTCGCGATCATCGGATCGTAGAACATCGAGATTTCGTCGCCCTCGCGCACGCCGGTCTCGTTGCGCAGCGCGACATCGCCCGCCTTACCCTCTTGCGGCGCGCGATAGGAGCGTAGGCGGCCGATACTGGGCAGGAAGTTGCGATACGGATCCTCCGCGTAGATGCGGCTTTCGATGGCCCAGCCCTTGATCTTCAAATCCTTCTGCTTGAAGGCGAGCTTCTCGCCGGCGGCGACGCGGATCATCTGCTCGACCAGATCGAGCCCGGTGATCATCTCGCTGACCGGGTGCTCGACTTGCAGCCGCGTGTTCATCTCCAGGAAATAGAAGCTCTTATCGGCGCCCGAAGCCACGAACTCCACCGTGCCGGCGCTGTCGTAATTGACCGCTTGCGCCAGCGCCACCGCCTGTGCGCCCATCGCCATGCGGGTTTTCTCATCCAGCAGCGGCGAAGGCGCTTCTTCGATCACTTTCTGGTTGCGGCGCTGGATCGAGCATTCGCGCTCAAACAGGTGCACGACATTGCCGTGCTTGTCGCCCATCACTTGGATTTCGATGTGCCTGGGCGCGGTGACGAATTTCTCGATGAAGACGCGGTCGTCGCCGAAGGCGCCCTTGGCTTCGGCGCGCACGGCGGGAAACCCTTCCTGCACTTCTTTTTTGTTGTACGCGACGCGGATGCCCTTGCCCCCGCCCCCGGCGGACGCCTTGATCATCACCGGATAGCCGATCTCCTCGGATATCTGGATCGCGTGCTCGACGCCCTCGATCTCGCCAATGAAGCCAGGCACGCAGGAGACGCCCGAGTCGGCGGCGGTTTTCTTGCTCTCGATCTTGTCGCCCATGGCGCGGATGGCGTGCGGGTTGGGGCCGATGAAGACGATCTTCTCCTTGATCAAGCGATCGGCGAATTCGGCCTTTTCCGAGAGAAACCCAAAGCCCGGATGGATCGCCTGCGCCCCGGTCTCCTTGGCGGCGGCCACGATCTTGTCGATCACCAGATAGGATTGCGCAGCAGGCGAGGGGCCGATGAACACGCCCTCATCGGCCATCTCCACCGCGAGACTATCGCGGTCGGCCTCGGAATAGACGATGGCCGTCTTGATCCCCAGCCGGCGGGCGGTGCGGATAATGCGAACAGCGACCTCGCCGCGATTGGCGATCAGGATTTTGGAGAACATGGATGGGGTGTTAGGCGAGGCAGTAGGCAGTAGGCAATAGGCAGTGGCCCGCACTCTACTGCCTACTGCCTACTGCCTACTGCCTACTGCCTACTGCCCTCGCCTAATACTCAAACATCTTCTCGTCTCGCTCCGCGCGGCGCTTGGCTTGGGAGAGGATGTGCTGGGCGAGTTCGTCGCGGGTGAGCGCGAGCGTTACCCCGCTGGGGTCGAGATTGTGCTCGGCGACGAGCGCGCGCAGCGCGCCGAGGTCTTGGGCCGCGAGCGCGGTTCCGAGCGCTTCCTCGCCTTCGCGTTTGAAAAGGCCGGTTGGGTTGAGGGCGGGCGCTTTCTTTGTAGGAGAACTGGCGGCGCGCGCAGCGCGACGACTGAGGGGGGCGGCGGGTTGGACACTTGCCCCCTCCGGCTCGCTTTGCTCGCCACCTCCCCCGCTTGCGGGGGAGAAAATCTCCGCCAGCGTTTCCTCGCTCACCTCGCGGCGCGACTCGTGCAGCCGCAGCACCGCGTCCAGGCGATCGGCGAATTCGGGGTTACGCTTCGCCTCGCGGCGAATTTCGTCGAACAGGCGATCTAGCGTTTTGTTGAGGCTCATAAGGCCGGCGCACGCTCCACCTTGGCGAGGAATTCTTCCCCGAGTTTAGCGACGGTAGTCGCCATCGCGCCGTACTTCTGGTCGAAGGTGCGCGGCGTATCGGACCATTCCGCGGCCTTGGCGATATCGACGTGCTGGGGAATGCGCACGTCGAACATCGCTTCCCCCAGATTGTCCTTGAGCAATTGCGCTTCCGAGCGATGCAGCGAGAAAGTGTCGTCGTACTTCGTCGCCAGCACCATCAGCTGCGAAGGCCCGCCACGGCGCTCGTTGATCAGCCTGAGCGCCCGCTTGCGGAAGGAGATAAGCCCAAGCCGCGACACGTAGTCGGGAATGCTTGGCGCGAGAATAGCATCGGCCGCGATCAAAGCCGCTTCCGCGAACAGCGAAATGCCTGGCGGGCAATCGATCAGGATGTAATCGTAATCGTTGATCACGCTCTTGATGCCGTTGGCGAAGCGCTCGCAAATCCATTTCTGGATCATGTCGATCTGGAAGCCGCGCTTGACGAAATTCTCGATCATGTCGCGCTCGACGATGCGAAACTCCGGCGCGGAAGCGCACAGCGAAACGTCGGGCTTGCCCTTCAGATCGCTGACCTTGTGCTCGATCAATTGTTTGAACGGCTTCGGTCGCTGCTGGACGATGTAGGATTCGAAATAGAAATCGAGCGTGCGTTCGGCCTCGCGCATCGCGTTCCATCTTTCCGAACCCGCCGCCATGATCGAGGCGTTGGTCTGGGGATCGAGATCGATGATCAACACGCGCCGGCGCTGCTGCAGCGCCAATGTTTCCGCGAGCGAAACGGTCGTCGTCGATTTGCCGACGCCGCCTTTCATGTNNGCGGGCATGTTCTGGCCCTTTCCAAGTCCGTGTTCGAAGTCGGGACGGTCGGCCCGGATGGTTAGTTTTTGGTGAAGACGGGACGTCCCTTTCCCTGCCCGCAACCCTAACGCCGGGCTCAGGGCCGGTTCAAGTGCCCGGCGCCATCATCCGGTTNNGTTACGGGCAAGTAACCCGAACGAGGAGTACAAGATCATGAAAAACAAGCTTTTCGCCGGCGCGCTTGCGCTATTGGCGCTTGCCGGGATGGCGGCGCCCGCGGCCGCGGACGATTTCCGGCGCGGCGGCCACGAAGACCGGCGCGGCGACGACAACCGCTGGGGCGGCCACCGCCGCAATGTGATCACCATCCGCG
>DPWD01000399.1:300-4001 GCA_003526465.1 Hyphomonadaceae bacterium | reverse complement strand
GCGCCCGCCGCCATCGCAGCCGCGCGCGTCTCGGCAAAGCCCGGGATCAGAGATTGCCGCTGCGGCTCGATCACGACATCCTCGAGCGACGCGCGGATCAGTTCGATGTCGTTGGTGTAGCAACCGGAAAGAAAGCCCGCGAGATTGGCGGTCTGCCAGACGAAATCCGAAAGCCCGACGCCCGTCTTCAGAATGGCACGCGCCTCCCTGGTCGAAAGAAACATGTGCGGATGCACGATCACCGCGCGGATTCCAGCGGGAACCGGGATCTGCTTCACGCGCGGCTCGTCGATGCCTACCGTCAAGACCAGGCCGCCATAGAGCGAGGGCGCGACATTGTCGGCGTGGCGCGAGCCGCTGGCGACGGCCTCGCCTTGCATCGCGAATTGCAACAGCTCCACCATCGGGCAAGGCGTGTCGAGCAGCGCATTGGCGGCAGCGACAGCCGCCGCAGCTGAAGCCGCTGAACCGCCCAGACCCGAAGCCAGCGGGATGCCCTTGTCGATCTCCACTTCAAAGCCGAACGGAAGCGCAAGCGCCTCCTGCATCGCCAAGAGCGCGCGCCCGGCGGTGTTGCGCGCGGGATCGAGCGGAAGGTCGCTAACCGCGCCGCGCGACGCCAGGATGGTGACGCCGGCAGCGCTGCCGCGGCGCACGGTGACCGTGTCGCCCAGCGCATCCACAGAGAAACCCAAGATATCGAAACCCACGGCGACGTTGCCGACAGAAGCCGGCGCATAGGCGGTTGCGCTCTCCCGACCGCTCACATCCGTGCTCCCAAATACGCCGCCAACCGCAGCAGATCGGCGAACACGCCGCCCGCGGTTACTTCCGGCCCCGCGCCGGGCCCTTGCACGATCAGCGGATTGGTGTTGTAGCGCCGCGTCTGGAAGCGCACCACGTTGTCCGTCAGCGCGATATTGGCGAACGGGTGGTTTGCTTCGATTTCCATCAACCCAACGGAGGCCGCGCCATCGGCGGTCACGCGCCCCACATGGCGGAGCTTCTTGCCGCGCGCGCTCGCTTGTTCAAAACGCTCGCGCATGGAATCGTCGTAGCGCGGCAACGCTTCCAAATATTCCTCTGCCGACACGCCGCGCAGCGCCTCCGGCACAAGGCTCTCCACTGGCAGCGCAGAAAGTTCGGTTTGCAGCCCCATCTCGCGGCCAAGGATAACGAGCTTGCGCGCCACATCGAGGCCGGAGAGATCATCGCGCGGATCGGGCTCGGTGTAGCCCAGGCGCTTAGCCTCGCGCACCACCGCCGAGAACGGACCCTTGCCGTCCCACACATTAAACAAATAAGCGAGCGTGCCGGAGAGGATGCCCTCGATGCCCAGGATGTCGTCGCCAGTCTCGCGCAGGTCGCGCGCGGTTTGGATAATGGGCAGGCCGGCGCCGACAGTCGCTTCGTAAAGATAATGCGCCCCGCTTTTGCGCCGGGCTTCGCGCATCGCAGCGTAATAAGCGTGATCGGCGCTGTTGGCCTTCTTGTTCGGGGTGATGACGTGAACGCCCTGCTCGAACAAACTTACATAACGCCGCGCCACCGCCTCGTTCGCCGAACAATCGACCACCACCGAGTGCGGCAAATGCTCGACGCGCACATGCGCGAGGAAGCGGTCCATGTCAGCCGCCTCGCCGCGTTCGAGGGCCTCGCGCCAGTACGCCGGATCGACGCCTGCCTCCGAAAGCGCCATGCGCTTGGACGCCAAGATCCCGCGCAGACGCAGGTGCAGACCGAATTGCGCGCGCAGCCGGCGGCTCTGCGCTGCGATCTGATCGAGAAACGCGCCGCCCACGATTCCGGGGCCGATCACTCCGATCGAAAGCGTATGCGGGGAGAGATAGAAGCTCGCATGCGCCGCGCGCAGGCCGCGCGTGGCGTGGCGTCCGTCGACAACCACGGAAATGTTACGCTCGGATGCGCCCTGCGCGATGGCGCGGATGTTCACGCCGGCGCCGCCCAGCGCGCTGAAGAGTTTCGCCGCCACGCCCGGCGTGCCGGCCATGCCGTCGCCAACCACCGCAAGAATGGCAAGACCGCCCACGAGGCCAACGCTCTGGATTTGACCTTCGCGTAACTCGCGCTCGAAAGCGTCGCGCACCGCAGCGGCGGCGCGTTCGCCCTCTTTCTCCGGAACCGCGCAGCAGATGGAGTGCTCCGAGCTTCCTTGCGAAATCAGGATGACATTGACGCCAGCGCCGCGCAGTGCGCCGAACAGGCGCTGGGCGGTTCCCGGCACGCCGATCATGCCCGCGCCTTCGAGGTTGACCAGGGCCACTTCCTCGATGCTGGTGAGGCCCTTGACCGGGTGCGCCGAACTCGGGTTCGCGCAAATCAGCGTGCCTGCCTTCTCTGGCTCGAAGGTGTTCTTGATCCAGATCGGCATCGACTTCTTGACCGCCGGCGCCATCGTCTGCGGATGAATGACCTTGGCGCCGAAATAGGCGAGCTCCATGGCTTCGTTGTAGGAGAGCTGGTCGATCACCGTGGCGTCGGGCACGCGGCGCGGATCGGCCGAGAGCACCCCTTCGACATCGGTCCAGATGTTGATCTCCGCGGCATCCAAGAGAACGCCGAAGATGGAAGCGGAAAAGTCGCTGCCGTTGCGTCCAAGCGTGGTTTGCGCGCCGCGCCGATCGGACGCGACAAAGCCGGTGATGACAAGCGCGCCCTGGAAATCCGGCGCGAGCGCGCGGGTGAGGTTGCTTTGCGACTCGCGCCAATCGACCGCCGGGCCGAGCGGACCCCAATCGACCACCAGCACTGTCCGCGCATCGCACCATTGCACCGCGCGCCTGCCTTGCGCATCGAGGAAGCGCGCAAACAGGCGCGAGGACCATATCTCGCCATAGCCAGCGATCAGGTCGCGCGCGCTGGGGGCGGCGGAGCGGGTGAGCTTTATGGTCTGCAGGACGCCTTTTATGTCGGCGAGGTCGGCGTCGAGCGACGCCAAATAGGGCGTGGCTTCATTTGAACTGAGAAGCTCCTCGGCAATGTCGCTGTGGCGTTTCCTAAGCGCGGCGAGTTCGCCCGCGGTTTCGCCCTGTGCTTCCGCAGTTGCCACAACACTGAAGAGCGCGTCGGTCACGCCCCGGCAGGCCGACAGCACGATAGCCTGGCGCGGCTCTGCGCGGGCCTCAACGATGTCAGCCACGCGCCGAAAGCACGCCGCATCCGCGACGCTCGTTCCGCCGAACTTGTGGACGATCCAGTCCTTTGGCCAATTCTTCGGACTTTGCACGCGCCGCCGCCCTTCTGTTGCCCCGCGCTCTTGCCCAACCCCGCGCCAGCTGTCCAGCACGCGGCGGCGCCGCCCCCGATGCCTGCGGAATCGGCGCCGCAACGAGGCAAACCGAGCCCGGCGCCGCTATTTTGGGCGCCAACGCCACTTGTCGCGGCGCCGCTGGCTTTCCTGTGCCGGTTCTCACCGTTCGCGCTTGTGGCGAACGAAGAACCAGCCTCGACATCCGCNNCGCAATTCAATCACGGGGTTTCGAGATGAGGGCATTTGTACGTGCGTGCGCGCTGCTGTCAGCGGTGGCGCTGCTCCTGCCGGGCGCGGCCTGGGCGCAGGACGCCGCGCCAATCCCCGACAAGGGCGATGTCAGCTGGATGCTGGTTTCCACCGTTTTGGTGCTGGCGATGATCTTGCCCGGGCTAGCGCTGTTCTATGGCGGGTTGGTGCGAGCCAAGAA
>DPWD01000399.1:0-236 GCA_003526465.1 Hyphomonadaceae bacterium | reverse complement strand
ATCGGCGGCTTGAGCAAGGCGTTTCTGGCCGGCGTCACGCCCTCGTCTTTGGTCGAGACCTTCTCCGTCGGCGTGCCGATACCAGAATTGGTTTTCGTCGCCTTCCAGATGACTTTTGCCTGTATTACCGCGGCTCTTGTGCTCGGTGGCGTCGCCGAGCGGGTGAAGTTCAGCACGGTGCTCGTCTTCGCCGTGCTCTGGCCGGTTCTGGTCTACTACCCGATGGCGCACATGGT
>DPWD01000098.1 GCA_003526465.1 Hyphomonadaceae bacterium | reverse complement strand
GCTCGTCATCGCCACCGCTTCGGCGATGGCGCAACGCGCGCCCCCGCGCAGACGCATGGGGGAGGGGGTGTTCGCCGCAAACGTCGGCGAAGAAATGGAGATGCCGGCGCTCGAGGCCTACCTTGTCGTCAACGGCTATGCGCGCTCCTCCACGGTGCGCGCGCCGGGAGAGTTCGCGGTGCGCGGCGGCTTGATCGACGTGTTCGCGCCAGCGGGCGAGCCGCTGCGTTTCGACTTCTTCGGCGACACGCTCGAGACCATCCGCAGCTTCGACCCGGAAACCCAGATATCGAAGGCGAAGCTCAAGAGCGCGTTGCTGACGCCGGTGAGCGAGGTGCTGCTCGACGATGCGTCCGTGCTGCATTTCCGCAAGCGCTTCGGCCAGGCCTTCGGCGCGGTGAGCGATGCGCTCTATGACAGCGTCAGCGCCCGCATCCGCCGCCAGGGCATGGAGCAATGGCTGCCCTTCTTCTACGACACGCTCGACACCGTGTTCGATTACGCGGGCGCCGATGCATTGGTTGCGTTCGACGCGTTAGCCGAGGAAGCCATCCACGAGCGCGTCGAAACCGCGCGCGATCATTACGAAGCGCGGCGCACCGCGCCGATGGTGCGCGGCGCCGCGCCCTTCCGGGCGCCGAGCCCCGATCTGATCTACCTCGATGACGCGGCCCTTAAGCTGGCGCTTGGCGAGCGGGCGGTGCGCCGCTTCACCCATTTCGATGCCGCGGTAAAGCACGAACTCGATCTCGGCATCCGCGCCGGCCGCGACTTCGCGCCCGAACGGCAAGCCGATGCCAACGTATTCGACGCCGCCGCCAAGCACATCGCGGCGCTGTCCAAGGCAAACAAACGCGTGGTCATCGCCGCTTGGTCCGATGGCTCGGCCGAGCGCTTTGCCGGCGTGCTCGCCGATCACGGCGTTGCGGCTTTGGTGCGGGTCAAGCAATGGCGCGAAGCCGCGCAATTGCCGAAAGGCGCGCACGCGCTTGCGGTGCTGCCATTGGAGCACGGCTTTGAGAGCGACACGCTCGCTTTCCTCTCCGAGCAGGACATACTGGGCGACCGGCTCGCGCGTCCGCGCAAACGGCGCAAGGCGTCGAGCGTCATCGCGGAAGCCGCCGCGCTCTCGCCCGGAGACCTAATCGTGCACCAGGAGCACGGGGTTGGGCGCTATGACGGATTGAAAACCCTCGACGTGCAAGGCGCGCCCCACGATTGCCTCGACCTGGCTTATCACGGCGGCGACAAACTCTATCTTCCAGTGGAAAACATCGAACTGGTGAGCCGCTACGGCAGCGAGGACGCCGAAGCGCAATTGGACAAGCTTGGCGGCGTCGCCTGGCAGGGGCGCAAGGCCCGCACCAAGCAGCGCTTGCGCGACATGGCGGAAGAATTGCTGCGCATCGCCGCGCAGCGCGCGACCCGGCACGCCGAAATCGTCAATCCGCCGGAAGGGCTATGGGACGAATTCTGCGCGCGCTTCCCGTACGAGGAAACCGAGGATCAATTGGCCGCGATCGATGACGTGGTCGGCGATCTCGGCGCCGGCAAGCCGATGGATCGCCTCATCTGCGGCGATGTCGGTTTCGGCAAAACCGAAGTGGCGCTGCGCGCGGCCTTCCTGCTCGCCATGAGCGGCCGCCAGGTTGCGGTGGTGGCGCCGACGACGCTGTTATGCCGCCAGCATTATCGCACCTTCAGCGAGCGCTTCCGCGGCCTGCCGGTGCGGGTGCGGCAATTGTCGCGGCTGGTGACCACCAAGGAGCAGAACGAAACCAAAGCTGGCTTGACCGCGGGCACGGTGGAGATTGTCGTCGGCACGCATGCGCTTCTGTCCAAGAGCGTGCAATTCCGCGACCTCGGCCTCATGATCATCGACGAGGAGCAGCACTTTGGCGTCAAGCACAAAGAGCGCCTGAAGGAGATCCGCGCCGACGTTCACGTGCTGACGCTGTCGGCGACGCCGATCCCGCGCACGCTGCAATTGGCGCTCGCCGGCATCCGCGAGATGAGCCTGATCACCACGCCTCCGATCGACCGCATGGCAGTGCGCACATACGTGACGCCGTTCGATGCACTCACCGTGCGCGAGGCGCTGCTGCGCGAGAAATATCGCGGCGGGCAGAGCTTCTTCGTCACCCCGCGCATTGCCGACCTCGGCGAAGCGGGCGATTTCCTGCGCCGGACGGTGCCCGAAGTCACCTTCGCAATGGCCCATGGGCAGATGGCGGGCGGTGCGCTCGATGAGATCATGACCAGCTTCTATGACGGCGCCCACGACGTACTGCTCTCCACCAGCATTGTCGAAAGCGGCCTGGACATTCCGCGTGCGAATACGTTGATCGTGTTCCGCGCCGACATGTTCGGATTGGCGCAGCTCTATCAATTGCGCGGCCGCGTCGGCCGCTCGAAAGTGCGCGCTTACGCCTACCTCACTACCGCCGCCGAACAGGCGCTCACGCTGGGCGCCGAGAAGCGCCTCAAAGTGCTGGCTTCGCTCGACAATCTCGGCGCCGGCTTCACGCTCGCCAGTCACGATCTCGATATGCGCGGCGGCGGCAATCTCTTGGGCGAAGAGCAGACCGGCCATATCCGCGAAGTTGGCGTCGAACTCTACCAATCCATGCTGGAGGAGGCGGTCACCTCGCTGCGCGAGGGCCGTGAGGATGCCCCGAGCGAGAAGTCATGGTCCCCGCAGATCAGCGTCGGCGCATCGGTGCTGATCCCAGAGGCGTACGTCGCGGACCTGACGGTGCGGCTCGCGCTCTATCGCCGCCTCGCCGAACTCGACAGCGATCAGGAGCGCGAAGGCTTCGCCGCCGAGCTGATCGACCGTTTCGGCCCGCTGCCGCCAGAGGCCGATCAACTGATTGCGGTTGCCGCGCTGAAGGCGCTGTGCCGGCGCTGCCTGATCTCGAAGCTCGACGCCGGGCCAAAGGGCGCGGTGCTGACGTTCCGCGAAGGCGGCTTTCCCGATCCGATGGCGCTGGTGCGCCACGTGCAGGAGCGGCCCGACGATTACAAGATGCGCCCCGACGGCAAGCTCGTGGTGCAAGGCGGATGGCCCGAAGCAGCGCAACGCCTGAAAGCACTGCGCGCGGTGCTGGAAGTGCTGGCGCGGATCGCGGTGCGGAAGGCGGCTTAAGGCGCGGCCCCCAGTTCGCAACGCGCCCTTTCCTCCCCCGCAAGCGGGGGAGGTGGCGAGCGAAGCGAGCC
>DPWD01000226.1:2824-3001 GCA_003526465.1 Hyphomonadaceae bacterium | reverse complement strand
GGTCTTGAGCGGACGCGGCACGCGTTCGTCCGCGCGCGGAGCGCGCAGCGAAAGATCGGTTTCCATCACCGGCACCGCCTGCTTGGTGAGCCGCTCGATGTCGCGCAGGAAAGCGCGTTCGTCGGGCGCGCAGAACGATATCGCCTTGCCGCCTGCGCCGGCGCGCGCGGTGCGGCC